>CAYMGK010000021.1:15957-16526 GCA_964389965.1 uncultured Clostridia bacterium
AACACTTTATTAGCAATATTTATATCCGATGTATCAAGGTTAATATTATAAGCTATAAGAGGCATACGCGTTCCTATAGCTACTACACCTGCTGTTGGATGGATTACTGGTTTTCCAAAATCCGGTGCCCATTTAGGGTCTTTTAACTTTTCTGCCATACCCTCAAACTGACCCCTTCTAATATTGGCAAGATTTTTTCTTTCAGGTAGTGTCGCCGAATCTTCATATAAAAACACTGGGATGGAAAGTTCTTTCGATATTTTCCTGCCTAATTCCCGAGAAAGCTCAATGCATTCGTCAACAGAAATATCCTTGATGGGAACAAAGGGTATTACATCAGTGGCACCCATTCTAGGATGTTCTCCCATATGTTTCGTCATATCTATTAACTCAGTGGCTTTTAAACAAGCGTCAAAAGCAGCCTGTTTTACTGCCTTTGGGTTGCCAATGAAAGTAATTACGCTTCTGTTGTGGTTTTTGTCAGACGAATAGTCTAAAAGCCTTATGCCTTTATTTGCTTTTATTGTACGGACGATAGCCTTAATCACCTCTTCATTCCTGCCTTCACT
>CAYMGK010000022.1:0-16286 GCA_964389965.1 uncultured Clostridia bacterium
AATATAATACTGAATAACCTACTAATATAACTTTGATTGATACATTTTTACCTAGTTTAGCTTATTTTAAAGCTGTTTAGGAAGGAATAAATCTCTTTAATACTAATACTATCACTGAATATATTCCGTATTTTTTATATTTACATTATTGTTGATTGTAAGCATAATGTTTGTAACCGGATGTGCTCAATCCGAATCTGTTGAAGGGCCCGCTCTTTCGGATCAAGAAGGGGATGAAATAGGAGATTTACAGGAGTTTAGCGGTCAAGAATTAAATCTGTATGTGGCAGCTGGGATGAAAAATGCTATGGATGAAACTATAGCCTCTTTTGAAGAGCAGAGCGGTGCCAGTGTATTAGTTAACTACGGACCATCTGGTGGCCTTTTTGCCCAAATAGAGCAAGACCAACCATGTGATATCTACTATTCCGCTGACTGGATTTACATTGAAAAAATAAAAGAAATCAATAAACTGGAAAAGAGCTTAAAATTCCTTAATGACAAGCTTGTACTAGTGGTATCTGAGACAGGAGCCGAAAGAGTGAAAAGTATGGAGGATTTGACTAATCCCGGGGTTAGCCTTGTTATTGCCGATCCCCAAGCCCCAGTTGGAGTGTATTCTGATAATGCACTGAAGAACATGGGACTAATGGAAAGACTCGGTGATAATATCAAAGCCCGACCATCTACTGTAAACCAAGTAGCTATCATGGTAAAAGAAGATCAGGTTGATGCCGGTTTAATCTACAGTAGTGTTGCAAATGGCAATGATTTACTCCCAATTGATGTTATTGCAGAAAAATACACCGGAGAAATCATTTTTGGTGTAGCTATCATCAAGGGCGGCAATACGAAGTTAGCCGAAGCGTTCATGGATTTTGCAGTGGAGCATGTGGAAAATTTCGAAAAACGGGGATGGGTAAGATATGAATAAAACAATAATCGGCAGCTTCTTCTTACCCTTATTTTTCTTACTTATAGTTTTTCCAGTCATAGCATTATGGATTAATCTTGATTGGAATGGCATACAGGCTACATTTACTGACTGGTATTTCTGGAATAGTGTAAAAAACACAATAATCGCCGCTACTTTAGCAGGGGCTTTATCTTTAGTAGTAGCAATAGGTTTTGGTTTTTACTATTTGTTCCATCGTGATTCAATCATATATAAAGTGGCCAATTTATTTAATGATTTACCTATTGCTTTACCACATACTGTAGCAGGTCTAGCCTTACTACTGGCATATGGTCGCAAAAACTTCTCTTTTATCGGTCAGACAGGTATTGCATTTTCTTTTCTATCACTTATCTTGGCTATGTTTTTTGTTTCATATTCTTTAGCGGCTCGCACTTTAGTTTCGGGTGTGGATCAAATGGAAAGAGAAGTCATTGATGTGGCACGTACTTTGGGTGATAATAGTGCACAGGCCTATTTCAGAGTGGTTTTACCCATGATGGGTGAAGCACTTATTTCCGGGTTTATCCTGAGCTTTTCCCGAGCAATAAGTGAATTTGCAGCTGTAATTATGTTTGGTGGGAATTTACCGGGGAAAACACAGGTATTGGCCTCTTATGTATTTACACAAGTTGAGGTAGGGGAAATAAAGATGGCTGTAACTGCAGCTTGTTTTTGTGTGCTACTGTCCCTTGCGATCCTATCTTTATTAAGTCTTAGGAGGTTCAAACGTGCTTAAAGCCGATAATATCACAAAGATCTATAACAACCGAACAGTGCTCAACAAAGTATCTTTAGAAATAGAATCCGAAATTAAAGCTGTCATCGGACTTAATGGAAGTGGAAAATCCACTTTTTTGAAAATTATAGCGGGAATTGTAGCACCGGATCAAGGGCGGATATGGTTTGGTAACAAAGATATTACCGATAAACCTCCGGAACAACGTAAACTCGGATATGTCCCACAGCACCCGGCATTGTTCCAACATCTAACAGTGGCGGAAAATATCCGTTACGGTTTGCGCAATGGTCGGGGTTCAGAGGAAAGCTTCAAAAAAGCAGTGGAATTATTAGCCTTAGGGGCTGAGCTTGACAAGAAACCCCGGGAATTAAGCGGAGGTTATCAGAGTAGGGCAAGTCTTGCACGAGCCTTAGTTTCCGAACCCCAAGCAATACTGTTGGATGAACCATTAAGTGGGATGGATGCCGCTTTAAAAGATAAGATCCTACCAGAGTTTAGAACAGCACTGAGTGCGGCAAATGTTCCCGTCCTCTTTGTAACTCATGATGCAAGGGAAGCGGAGATGATAGCTGACAGTTTTACCGTTATTAATAATGGCAGTATACAACATGTGAACAGTTCTGGAAAAGCCTTTAAACTGATGTGTGATGTAGATTAAACGATTTGGCGGTATCACCTTACTTTGGAAATCACTATGTAAGGTGATTGTAGGGATATCTGTCTTGATTGGAATTACTTAACTTGGGTATGTTATAATTCAAGTAATTTGAATCGGCTATTTGAAAGGAAATGAAGCTAATGCTCTTTGAAGCTAAAACCATAAGTGATGTGAAAAGACTCTTAAAGGAAAACCTTAAAACTATTGAATTAAAAATCGAAGAAGTTGATTTAATCTCGGCTTTCAAAAGGGTGCTTGCAGAAGACATTATCTCGAATGACGATATACCGGGATTTAACAGATCTACAGTAGATGGTTATGCAGTAATGGCCAAGGACACCTTCGGGGCCACAGAAGCCTTGCCTGCATTACTGACTTTAGCCGGGGAAATCATGATGGGAGAGATGGTGAAAACCAAACTGCCTCCAAATCAGGCTTTTAAGATTTCCACAGGTGGCATGCTCCCGAAAAATGCCGATAGTGTTGTCATGGTTGAGTACACACAAATTTTGGATAACACTTTATGTGTGGAAAGGCCCGTAGCCCCAGGAGAAAATGTAATATTGCAGGGTGAAGATATAAAAAAAGGCATGGCATTATTTAAAAAGGGACATACCCTCAGACCTCAGGATCTCGGAGCTTTAGCAAGTATAGGAAAGGCCAAGGTCAAAGTAGCTGTTCCCCCTTTGGTTTCTGTTTTGTCAACAGGAGATGAAGTTGTTGCACCGAATATGCCGTTAAATCCCGGCCAAGTCCGTGATATAAACACTTATACAATCAGTGGCCAGGTGTTAAAGTGGGGGGCAAAGCCGGTGGTTTGTGGAATAATAAAAGACGATTATGGCGAATTATATAATGTGATTAAAAAAGCTCTAAAAACAAGTGACATGGTTCTTGTTTCCGGTGGTAGCTCGGTGGGCACTAAGGATCATACTGTAAATGTTATTAAAAACCTGGGAAAACCGGGAGTATTAGCACATGGTCTTCCGGTAAAACCTGGGAAACCCACAGTTGTTGCAGTAGTTGAAGGAAAGCCTATAATCGGTTTACCGGGACACCCGGTGTCTGCAATGATCATCTTTGAGCTAATAGTGAAACCTATCATTTCCATGTTTTTTAGAAGAGATGAAGACTTCGGAAGAGTGAAAGTAAAGGCTAAAATTTCACGCAACATAGCCTCTGCGGCAGGTCGGCGGGATTATATCAGGGTGTGCTTAGAAGATAGAGAAGACGGATTTTGGGCGGTGCCTGTATTGGGTAAATCCGGCCTCATATCCAATATGGTTGAGGCTAATGGAGTAGTTGAAATATCCTCCGAGAAACAGGGCATCTCCCAAGGTGAGTGTGTTGAAGTGGAAATATTTTAAAAGAAAGAGGCAGGATCATGAAGAAAAGGAAAATATACTTAGACAATCTACCCCTTATTGAGGCAGAGAAGATTTGGGTAGGGATACTTGATGACCTTGAAATGTTGGAACCAGAAATCATAGACACTACAAAAGCCCTCAATAGGATAACCGCCAAACCAGTTTTTGCCAAGATCTCATCACCACACTATCATGGGGCGGCAATGGACGGTATCGCTGTAGCTGCAAGCAAGACTTTTTCAGCAAATGAGAAAAACCCTGTCAGATTAAAACTCAATATAGACTTTAAGTATGTAAATACTGGAGATCCCCTTCCTCCAGAATGTGATACAGTTATTATGATAGAAGAAGTGCACCCCATCAGTGATGATAAAGTTGAGATAATAAGCCCTCACTCGCCTTGGGAACATGTGAGAGGCATAGGGGAAGATATAGTTGCGACAGAGCTCATTGTTCCGGAAAACCACCGACTTAGACCCCAGGACTTAGGTGCAATTTTAGCGGGTGGTCATGCTGAAATTTCTGTTAGAAAAAGACCTGAAATCACTATATTGCCGACAGGCACTGAACTGGTTTCATCCAGTGTAAATTTAAAGCCGGGAGATATAATAGAATACAATTCTGCCATGCTTGCGGCATATGTAGAAGAATGGGGAGGGAAAGCCCGAATAACACGCCCGGCTATAGATGACTATGAACTCATAAAATCAAAGTTGCAAGAAGCCCTTGAAACTGCAGATGCAGTTATAATCAATGCAGGTTCCTCGGCAGGAACCAAGGACTATACCGCCTCAGTTGTCAAAGAATTAGGCAAGCTATTTGTACATGGAGTTGCCATAAGGCCCGGCAAGCCTGTGGTTTTAGGTATTGTAAAAGGCAAACCGGTTATCGGAATTCCCGGGTACCCTGTTTCGGCAGCCCTTACAATGAATCTATTCATAAAACCTATGTTATATAAACTTCAAGGAATACCCAAACCCTCTAAACCAATAATAAATGCGACAATATCACGTCAAGTGGTATCAACAATCGGTGTTGAGGAGTTTTTAAGAGTTAAACTCGGTAGAGTGAAAGGTAAGATGGTAGCTTCACCCCTTACACGTGGAGCGGGCATTATTATGTCACTTGTAAGAGCAGATGGTGTAGTTAAAATCCCGGCATTAAAAGAGGGCCTCAAAAGCGGTGAAAAGATTGAGGTGGAGCTTTTAAGAAATGAGGAGGACATTGAAAACACTGTAGTGGTTATAGGTAGCCATGATGTTACTATTGATATACTGGCAAATGAGCTTAAAAAAACGCATTCGGGGCTGAATTTATCATCAGCACATGTAGGCAGTATGGGAGGGATAATGGCACTTAAGCGAAAAGAAGCCCATATTGCCGGAGTTCATCTCTTAGATCCTGATACAGGCAATTACAATATTCCATATATTAAAAGATACTTACCGGGAGAGAGTATTGTATTGGTGAATCTTGTGTACAGAGAGCAAGGTTTGATAGTGCCTCGGGGAAATCCCAAAGAAATAACAGGTATAGGAGATTTGACTAGAGATGACATACTCTTTATAAATCGCCAAAAAGGTGCAGGGACCAGGTTGTTGCTGGATTTAAAATTAAAGGAATTGGGAATAAACCATGAAAAAGTAAGAGGATATAACAGAGAAGAATATACGCATATGGCTATAGCTGCTACTGTGGCCGGTGGTGGAGCTGATGTTGGGATGGGAATTCTTGCGGCAGCTAATTCATTGGATTTGGATTTTGTGCCAATTTCTTCAGAAAGGTATGATTTAGCTATACCGGAGGAATATTTCAAATTAGATTTGGTACAAAAACTGTTAAAAGTAATAAATAAACCTGAGTTCCAACAAAAAGTGGTAGCATTAGGCGGTTATGATATTTCTCATACAGGTGAAACGATTTTTGTTAAATGACGGAGGCGGGGATTAGTGAAAGATGGTTTCGGAAGGGAAATAAACTATTTAAGAATCTCAATAACCGATCGATGCAATTTCCGATGTCAATACTGTATGCCGAAAAAAGGTGTGAGGGCCAAAAGACACAAGGACATATTGAGATTTGAAGAGATTATACAGTTTATGAGTACAATAACCTCTTTTGGCATTACAAAGATTAGGGTAACCGGTGGTGAACCACTGGTAAGGAAAGGTGTGGTAGGTTTTATAGAAAAACTAAGTTCCATAGATGGTATTAAAGATATTTCCATGACTACAAACGGATTTTTTTTGTCAAATACAGCAAAAGATCTCAAAAAAGCCGGTTTAGGCAGAGTGAATATTAGCCTTGACAGTCTGAAACCTCATCGTTTTAAAGAAATAACCCGGTGTGGTGAACTTTCAAAAGTTTTGAAAGGCATAAAAAAAGCCTTAGATATAGGCCTCACACCGGTGAAAATAAACTGTGTTGTGATTAAAGGGTTTAATGATGATGAAATAATGGATTTTGTAGGATTGACACGAAAATATCCTTTATCTGTGCGTTTTATCGAATTAATGCCATTAGGAGAAAAAGGCTGGGGTAAAGACCGTTTTATTTCTGCCCAGCATATAAAAGCTTCTATAAACCAAAAACTCATACCCGCCAATAAGTCAATAGGGGCTGGCCCTGCTGTATATTATAAAGTGCCAAATTCCCTTGGATCCATAGGATTTATAACCCCCATAAGTCGGCATTTTTGCTCTACATGCAATCGCCTACGTTTAACCGCAGACGGCAAACTAAAGCCATGTCTGGAATCAGATGTTGAGTTTGATATAAAATCCGCCCTTAGGGAAAACAAAGGTGAAGAAAAGCTTAAGGACTTATTCAAAGAAGCAATCAAACAAAAACCTTTAAGGCATAATATGATATATGAACAAGATGTGGATTATTTCCGAAAGATGTGGCAGATAGGAGGATGACCGTGAAATTCACACATTTTAATGATGAAGGCAGGGCACATATGGTAGATATAAGTGATAAGCTAAACACCCGGCGAGTTGCCGTAGCAGTGGGATTTGTAGAAATGAAAGCAGAAACTTTACAAATGATTCTAGACTATAAAACACAAAAAGGTGATGTCCTTGCAGTTGCCCAAGTAGCGGGAATAATGGCAGCCAAAAAAACACATTCACTTATACCTATGTGCCACAATATACCACTGACAAATGTAAATATATTATTTCAAATATATAAAGAAAAGCGTTCCATCAAAGTGGAAAGCACAGTAATTACCACACACAAAACAGGTGTTGAAATGGAGGCTTTAGCCGCAGTTTCAGTTGCCTGTCTTACCATATATGATATGTGCAAAGCGGTGGATCGGGAAATGGTAATAAGGAACATACATTTAAAAGAAAAAAGCGGAGGCCAAAGTGGTGAGTTTGTAAGAGAGGAGATTTTACCATGGGAAAAGTAATGGCAGCATGTAAAAATTTACATGAAAGTGAGGCGCTTTTTGTGTGCTACAGTATAGAAGTGATAAAGCGATGATTAAAATTGGCATTATCACTGCAAGTGACCGAAGTGCTTTAGGTGAAAGAGAAGATACAAGTGCGAAAATCATCATCAATATGTTAAAAAGCATCAATGGAAATGTAGAAGATTATAGAGTATTGCCTGATGATATTGAGTCTCTCAAAAATGCTATGTTGGACATGTGTGAAAATGGCATTGATCTTGTCATGACTACTGGAGGTACAGGTCTGTCTCCAAGGGACAACACTCCTGAAGCGACACTGGCGGTGATAGAGAAAGAAGTGCCTGGAATACCTGAAGCAATGCGGCTAAAAGGTCTTGAAAAAACCCCTCATGCCATGATATCCCGGGCAAGGGCGGGCATAAGAGGGAAAACCCTTATAATAAATCTTCCCGGTGGTCCGAAGGCTGTTGAGGAAAATCTTAAAGTGATACTACCCACACTTCCACATGCCATAGAAGTTTTGACCGGTAATATTACCGACTGTGCAAGGTGAGAGATGGGGCCTTTAATTCAAAAAGTCCTGTGATTGGAGTTCACAGGACTTTTTTTTGATATTTACTTTGATTCAGTCTTTGGGGTTATACGTTTGATTATTTCCGACAACTCATCTGCAAAACCAGAAATCGGTTTTCCGTTTTTTATTTCCTTTGCTATTTTTTCTAAGCGTGTGATCAAATTTGGGTCAGTTGTAATATTAATTGTTTTTATGCTAGTGTCGGCTCTTTTGATTTCATCAGCTACTTCTGTTTTAATTTTTTTAGTTTTTTCTGCTTCAATGTCCGGTTCGATTTCCAACCCAACTACAGCTGTGGAACCTGTAATAACAACAGTAGCCGATTTAACACCCTCAACATTTTCTGCGGCAGTTGCCAATTTTGTAGCTTGAGTATGAGCAGGAGTTGAAGGCTTTTTTGCCGGTGTTGGCGTAGGAGCCGGAGTTTCGGGTGCGGGAGTCATTTTCGCAGGAGGAGCCGGCTTTGGAGCAGGTTTTGGAGCAGGTTTTTTAGTTCTTAAACAACCACTGAAGGCCAACGAAAGACTCAGCATAAATATAATAAGAAATATCGATGTTTTTTTCATGGTTATTTTCCCTCCTATCTAGTTCTATGATAAGAAATTTTGTGTTTTTTTATACTGTAAGTTTAAGGATTGGCCATGTCCACAGTTTACCAATTGGGATTTGTGGTATAATAAGACAGTGGTCAATGGTTGGTTGTCAGTTGAGGTGGTTTTTTGTGTTTGAACTATTTTCACGGATCGCAAAATACATCTTTATTCTTTTGATTTACTATTTTTTGTATAATTTTATAAAGATAATGGTGGCAGATTTGCGGGGGGAAAAAAATCGGCCTAAAGTAACTGGGTTTGTTTTAATAGATGAGGAAGGCAGGAGCTATTCCCTGTTTGATATAAGCACTATTGGCAGAGCAGGGGATGCGGATATTATCCTTGAAGACCCGTTTGTCTCAAGTAAACATGCACTAATCATGAAAAAGGGGTCAAAACTGGTTATTCAGGACCTAAATAGCACAAACGGCACTTTTTTAAACGGTAAACCCATTAAAAAACCTATGAGGTTAAGGGAAAATGACGAGATCATGTTGGGTACAAAAAAATTGACATTTTTGAGAGGTGAAACTCTTGGAACCAGGGACCGAAAATATTTATAATAAAAATGTGGCAACAACGGCGTTAATCGGAATAATTGCATCATTATTGCTTACATTCCGTGAAGGCACCTTGCTTCCAATGCCTATTTACGGTTCCATAATGTTTTTAGTTATTTTATTTATGGGATATTTTTTTAGCAATAATATATTTCCAAATCAAGATCCTGCACTCCTGATTTTATCCTGTTTCATAGCCCAAATAGGTTTAATAATGCTTTATAGAATAAACCCCGTATACGCTATAAGGCAGCTTATCTGGTTTAGCGTGGGCCTTTTTTTATTTTTTTTAATTTCAATGATGTCAAAAATTTGGGTTGAAGTAAAAGTCAGTTCCTTTTATTTTTTCGCAATAACAGCATTTTTATTAATATCACCACTGATTTTTGGCATGGAACTATGGGGTTCCAAGAGTTGGATTGTATTCCGTGATTTTTCATTTCAACCTTCTGAGCTGGCAAAATTGACATTTAGTTTTTTTCTTGCAGACTCTTTAAAAGACGGGGAAATCAAAAAACCCCTATACTTTTTTAGCCAAATACTGGTTGTATTAAGCCTTTTGGCTATAGCACGAGATTTGGGAGGGGCTATGCTTTTTTATTCAACTGCGCTTGCTATTGTCTTTGTGGCCACTTCCCGTTGGGACTACACGCTATTGGGATTTGTAGGTGTAATCTGTGTAAGTGTCATAGGGTATAAATTATTTGGTCATGTAAGGGTTAGGGTAAAAGCCTGGCTCAATCCTTGGGAGGATGTTCCAGGCAAGGGATACCAAATAGTACAATCCCTTTTTGCCATCGCCGAGGGAGGATTTTTTGGCACTGGTCTAGGTATGGGGCGCCCAGACTATATTCCGGCAGTTACAACAGACTTCATTTTTTCAGCTTTTTTTGAGGAGTTTGGTTTTCTTTGTGCTTCAGGTCTTATTGTGGTATACTTTTTATTCATATATAGAGGGATTAAGATATCTTTGAGTAACAAAAGCAGTTATTTAAGCCTACTGGCTTTAAGTATTACAGTATTTTTTGGAATCCAAATCTTTACCATCATCGGAGGAGTGATAAAGCTTATTCCAATGACAGGAGTTACACTGCCCTTTATGAGCTATGGTGGGAGTTCTATGGTAATGAGCTTTATTTCATTGGGCATCCTAAATGGCATAAAGATGAGAACTGCAGGTGGTGAGTCCGATACAGAAGCTTGATAGAAATATAAAATTTATATTTGCAGTTTTTTGTGTCCTTTTTATTTCTTTAATACTGTATTTGACGTATTTTACCATTGTAGAGCGTGAAAGACTTATAAAAAGCTCATATAATCGTCGGCTATGGGAGCAGGAGGAAAGGGTAATAAGGGGTACTATTTACGATAGAAAAGGGAGACCTATGGCAGAAACAGGTATAGAAGCGGGGAACAAAGTGCGTCTATATAATGGTGGGAAAGCAATAGGCCCACTTATTGGATACTCGGATCGCATTTTGGGCAGGGCAGGCCTAGAAAATGTTTTCAACGGAGAATTGCTGGGAATATTTGAGAAGGATCCGGTGACATTGCTAAGACAAAAGATACTTGGAGTAGCAGATAGGGGAAATGACTTACACTTGACTCTTGACTTGGATTTGCAAATGACAGCATACAACTTATTTCAGGGCCGTAGAGGAGCCCTAGTTGCTTTAGAACCGCGGTCAGGTCAAATTTTGGCTTTAGTAAGTTCACCCGGTTATGACCCATCAACAGTGAAAATGGATTGGGAATTACTCACCAAAGATGATGAAAAGCCCCTCATAAACCGTGCTACACAAGGTCTTTATCCGCCTGGTTCAAGTTTTAAAATAATTACTTTAGCAGCAGCCTTGACAAATAATCCAGAAATAGAGAGTGAAACCTTTTACACACCTGGCTATATTAAAGTAAATGGAAGTATTATAAGGGATTCGGAACATCTATGGCCCGGTGAATATGATTTATCCACGGCCTTTAGATATTCAAG
Source organism: uncultured Clostridia bacterium (assembly GCA_964389965.1). GTDB lineage: Bacteria > Bacillota > Thermosediminibacteria > Thermosediminibacterales > Tepidanaerobacteraceae > DUNY01. The sequence goes on from CAYMGK010000022.1 coordinate 10,861, forward strand.
CAATACAGTATTTATACAGATAGGTCAAAAAGTTCAGCAAGAAAAAATGCTATCCATAGCACAGGCCTTTGGGTTTAACTCTACTAACAAAAGCGATATTCCCGTGGCTAAAAGCACTTTTCCTAAACCACCGATAATCGGTGGCAGTGTTGAAATGGCCGAGTTCTTCATAGGTCAAGGTAAGACCCTCACTACACCAATTCAGATGGCACAAGTAGCGGGGATTATTGCCAACGGGGGTAAGGCAGTATACCCCTACATTGTTCAAAAGGTTATATCCCCCTTAGGGACTGGGGAAACTTTTGAACCAAAGGTAAACACAACTCAAGTAGTGAGTACTGAAATAGCAAATAAAGTAAACTCCCTTATGGTAGATGTAGTGAAAAATGGCACAGGGACCGCAGCTGCCATAAACGGAGTCGATGTAGCAGGTAAAACCGGGAGTGCTGAAAATCCCCATGGGAAGGCCCATGCCTGGTTTGTTGGATTTGCCCCAGCTCAAAACCCTGAAATAGCCATTGCTGTAATTGTAGAAAATGCAGGTTCCGGTGGGGCCATAGCCGGCCCAATTGCCCGAGATGTAATATTGCGGCATTTGAGTAGTTCGTAAAGTAGCAAAAAATTAGTTTTTTCGTCATTGACAACAGTTTTACAGTAATATATAATTTTACCAGTGGCTTATTTATTTTTATCTGAGTATCCCGATTGTATCCCGATTCAAGTGCGATTCTTCACATTCAAGTCTGATTTTTTTTGACCTGCGCTATGTGCCACTGTACATATCGAATCAGATACAGTCATTCAATTAAGTGAAAACAAGGAAGGATATGATTATGCATGTAAGATTTCATAGGAAATCTGGTGGACCGATTGCCATTGATTTTTATACATTTATGCTCATCAGTCTGTTATGTTTTTCAATCCCCCTAACTGCTTTAGCCCAATGGGAAGACTACATACTTGAAATTACAGGGGATGGGGTAACTCATCCCGTTACTTTAACAATGGCAGAACTTGAAAACATGGAACAATATCAACATATATATAGCGCAGTCAATACATACCCCACTAAGAAATGGTATACTGCGGAAGGTATAAGCCTCCGGACATTGCTTGATTTGGCCGGATTTAAAGCAGAAGAGGCCCAGTTACTTCGATTCGTCTCAAAAGATGGATATGAAGTCACCCTAACGGTAAAGGAATTGTTAGGGGATACCCGTTACTATTTTCCCGGTTTGAAAGAAAATCACCCTCATGATGGAAGTATTCCCGGTTCACCTGCGGATAAGTCTGAAGTTGAACCGATTATTGCCCTTTATAGTGTTGAGGACAGCAATGATCCTGAACATATGAACAATAAAGATGCATTGCATTTGATCTTCGGCCAGCGGGCTGTTACGGAGCAGACGGCAAGCCTGTTTTTAAAACGCATCAGCAAAGTTGAAGTGCTAACAGATACATTAGAAAAATGGGATAATCCCAAAACAAATATAGTCAATGATGCTGTAGTGCCTAAAGGGACCCTACTTGAGTTGTTTAACAAGCAGGGAGATGCAGATAAGATTTATTACACTACAGACGGTAGCACCCCTACGGTGGAGAGCCCAATGTTCAACTGGATTTCAAGGCGTTGGTATTCACTTAGGCCGGAAGATTTGGATATTGTGAACAACCCCCTTGAGCTAAAAGAAGATACAGTTATTAAAGCGATTACAATCGGCCCGGGCAAAGCAAACAGTGATGTAGTGACCTTTACTTTTACAGTTGATGATACAGATCAAGCCGTCGATCCTACTAAGATTTCCGGTGGATTGCCAACAGGCATTTCCCTTGATCGGGACAAACTAGGCCTTGAGGTAGGAAGTGCCTTTCGCCTCGAAGCCACAATTACTCCATACAATGCAGACAACAAGCAGGTGGTTTGGAGTTCAAGTGATACAAGAGTGGCTACAGTGGATAGGAATGGTTTGGTCACTGTTGTCGGGCCGGGTACTGCTATAATTACAGCTTCAACTTTAGACGGTATCCACACTTCCACTTGTATAATCAACGACTCAAACAATAATGAATCCAATGAACCCCGGGGCCAAGATGGTGCCGGTGTTCCTAGCGATGAAACTTCGAAAGACGATACTTGGGAAAATCCTTTAAAATCGGAAACGAACCAACGGACCCCAGAAGAAAAAGACGAAAAAACCTTAAAAAACGCTGTTTCCGTTTTTGAGGACAATGAAATTCAAAGAAATTCCAGTGTTCCCATAGATCAAACGAGATACTTGGCTAAAAAAGAGGAATTGATCCCCTCAAATGCAGCGGATATGACATCAGAATTACAAAAGGATGAATCTAAACATATTTTTGAGATGACTTTAAGCAATTCGGCCTTTCCCATAAAAGAACAGCGTGATAATTTACATATTCATATAGCTATTATTTTTTTCACACTTTTTCTTTTTGGTTTAATTAAAAGATATCTACAATGTATAAAGGAGCAAAAACTTAAGTGATTGATACTATTTTAGAGCCATTAAAAAATGCGATACATATGATTTCAGCTAGTTTGTTAGTGCCCACTATTGCAATTTTACTTATATTTTTAGCCTGGCTTGTAGTGGAACTAGGGGGGTTGTGCATAGAAATTTTCGTCGAAAGGCGAAGGGGAAAAGTCGATGTTGCCGGGTTGATCAATGGCTTTCAAGAAAAAGATGTGGAAGTGATTTTAGAAATAATCAACAATAGTTCTCTGTTTCGGCGCCAAAAATTAGCACTTTGGGAGTTAATTCGCCATAGTGATTTGCCAGATACCTCCTTTAAGGCCTTGGCTTACCGTCTGTTAAATAATGAGGAACTTTACTATGTCCGAATAACCAATAGGACCGACTTGGTTGCACGTTTAGCCCCGATGTTGGGATTGATGGGAACACTCATACCCCTCGGGCCAGGTATTATTGCATTAGGTCAAGGTAATACGGGGGTACTTGCGGATTCACTGCTTACGGCATTTGATACAACTATCGCCGGACTTGCAGCAGCAGGTATAGCTTTCGTTATTTCCCGGCTTCGCAAGAGATGGTATGCAGATTATTTAAATTCCCTTGAGACTTTAATGGAGAGTTTGTTGGAGGTGTTTTCCAGTGGATTGGGGCTTAAGAAACAAAAAGGTCAGTAAACTTAAATTTTCCGAAGAAGTTGATCCAATGGAAGGTGTCACTAATATGGCAGATGTAATGCTAGTTTTTGCCTGTGGGTTGATGCTTGCCCTGGCGGTTTACTGGAATATTGATTTAGGTCCTATAGGAGATAGGGTAGACCTTGAACAGGGGCAGGAAGTGACCGATTCACTGGAACTGCGTGATGATTTAATTGAAACCCTCGGCCAAGGTGAACGCTATGAAAAAATGGGTACAGTGTACAAGGATCCCCGAACAGGGAAACTATTTATGTTGACAGACTAAATGTCAATAAAACAAATTTGTAAGGAGAGTCACTATAAATGCAGACCGACAAAAAAGTGCATTTAAATATATTGATATGTATATTGCTAGCCGCCATTTCGCTTAATATATTCATACCGACTGTAGTATTTGCGTCTTCTTCAAATGTGTTGGAGATAACAGGTGATGGGGTTTCAAATCCAATGATATTCACCCGGGAGCAATTGAAAGAAATGGAGCAATATCAGGAGACATACAGTTGTATCAACACTTGGCCTACTAAAAAGTGGTATGTAGGTAAAGGGGTTAAGTTATGGGATTTACTTTTAAAGGCAGGCATCAAAAAAGACGCCAAGCTGTTTAAATTTACTTCAAAAGACGGGTATACAACCTTACTTACCTTTAAAGAACTCTTCGAGGATGAGCGATATTGTTTTCCAAATTTCAAAACAAGCGAGGACGGCGGCCATCTGCCGGGATCCCCTAGGGACGCTGTAAAGGTGGAGTCACTCGTGGGCTTAGTTAGTGTTGAGGACAGTGATGAACCTAAATATATGAGTGATATGCACACTTTAATGTTAATGGTGGGGCAGCGAAGTGTTACTGAGCAGACCGGCAATTTATTTGTCAAATATTTAAATAAGATAGAGGTATCCACTGATGAGCCGGAAAAATGGGATGCACCTAAGGCCAATCCTGAAGATGGCTTAGTGCCTAAAGGGACCATGGTGACACTGAACAATTTAAATAATGATGATGATAAGATCTATTATACAATTGACGGAAGTACACCAACTCTAAACAGTCCCATGTACAACAAGATTGCAAGCAGGTGGTGGTCGGTCCGTGGAGATGTTTTAGGAAATATAAATCGGCCCATAGGTCCTGTAGACGAGAACATAACAATCAAGGCTGTTACTATTGGGCCTGGCAAGATTGACAGTGATGTTGCGACATTTAGCTACTATGTAGATGGATCTGAAATCTTCGACGATGCTGGCATCCGGGAAAATGCTCATGAGTCAGCTAAGACCGAAAAAATCATCAAACTCACTGTAGGTCAGCCAACGGTCCTTGTCAATGGCAAAGCCCTTATTTTAGATGTTGCACCATATCTTAATGTGGAAGCAGGTCGCACCTTGATACCAGTGCGTTTCATCAGTGAAACACTTGGTGCCCAAGTAAAATGGAATCAGGAAACTTGGCAAGTAACCATTATTTCCCGGGAAAAGGAGATCATCTTGACCATTGGTTCCAAAGATGTACTCATAGGAGGTGAGAGACATACCATTGATTGTGAAGCGGTAATACAATCGGGTTACACCTTTGTTCCCCTGCGCTTTGTAAGTGAACACCTCGGCGCCCAAGTAGAGTACATGGATGGGACTAAAGAGATTATCATAAAGAAGTAGCATTTTTAATTTAATTTTGATTTCTGTGTCGGGGTTTTTCTAGGGTGGGCCAACTTTATTTGGATTTATGGATGGCCGTTATGTTTAGAGAGACAGGATGCAAAATACACATTGCTGTAAGAGAATTCTCTAAAAGTACTATTTAATAAACCTTTTATACTAAAATTACATATTAGTTACTATTTTGAAAGGGGAGTTTTTGGAGTGATTTTACAAAAACACTGTATCAGTAAACTGTTGAGGAAAAGGACGTTTTCTTTTGTATTTACCATGTTACTATGTGCGTTGTTTACAATGATGGCAGCTATGCCACAATCGGCCATAGCCCAGCCGACTGCAATGACGGTCCTCTATGATGGAACTGTAAACTTGAGTTCTAGTGGGACTTTTAATGCCAGTGCATATAACTCCGGTGTGAACTATACAGTTGAAATGGCTACACCATTGGGGGCATTGCAAACAGCAGCGGCTTCTGCCGGATTTACATATGATGTTACTGACAAGAATTATGAGGCTTCAGGTGCCCTTCTTTTAGATAACATAGGGAAGCAATCCTATGTCAAAGGAGGGGGCAGGTGGT
>CAYMGK010000023.1:0-15512 GCA_964389965.1 uncultured Clostridia bacterium
ATGGGCCCAATAATAGTTCGCTCTACATTGTGCATGGGTGGTGTGATTTTAACAGCCGCATCTTTGAGTTTCGTGGGTTTAGGAGTAATGCCACCTACGCCAGAATGGGGTGCAATGCTTACAGAAGGAAAGGAATTTATGAGAGACTCTCCGTTTTTAGTGACTTTTCCCGGAATAGCAATTGTACTTGCTGTACTAGCACTTAATTTCCTAGGTGATGGATTGAGAGATGCACTTGATCCGAGATTGAGGCATTGATGTAAATAGGGGTGGATAAATTGAGTGATTGCCTTTTAAAGGTTAATAACCTTGATGTGATATATACTACAGATGAGGCTATTATACATGCAGTAAATAATATTAGCTTTAAACTGGCCAAGAAAGAAAACCTGGGCTTAGTTGGGGAAACCGGTGCAGGTAAAACTACAACTGCACTGAGTATTATGGGATTGTTACCTAAGAATATCGGGAAGGTAATACAGGGTGAAATAATATTTGACAACACTGATCTTCTAACACTCAAGGAAGCAGATATGAGAAAAATTAGGGGAGAAGGAATTGCAATGATATTCCAGGATCCCATGACAAGTCTTAACCCGGTTATCACAGTGGGTGCACAGATAGAAGAAGTGCTAGAACTGCATAATGCAGGTGGTAAAAGAACGAGAAGTGAAATAAAGCGTAGAGTTGAAGAAATGCTGAGGATGGTTGGTATTCCACCAAACAGAAAAAATGAATACCCACATCAATTCTCCGGTGGAATGCGGCAAAGGGTTGTTATTGCCATTGCATTGGCATGTGAACCGGAACTTTTGATAGCGGATGAGCCTACAACAGCCTTGGATGTAACCATTCAGGCCCAAGTGTTGGATATGATAGAAGGCTTAAAACAGGAACTGAACACATCCATGATAATGATCACACATGATTTGGGAGTAGTTGCCCGCACATGTGATAAAGTAGGTATAATGTATGCGGGGGAAATAATCGAATATGGCACTGCGGAGGATATCTTTAAATCGAATTTTCACCATCCCTATACTGAGGGTCTTTTCGGTTCCATCCCCAATATAAAAAGCAAAACACCCAGACTGAGTCCTATACCCGGTTTAATGCCTGACCCTACAGCCCTACCTAAAGGCTGCAAATTTCATCCAAGGTGTCCAGAGTGTATGGATATATGTAAAACCCAAAACCCTCTTAATTTTGTTGATGGCACCCATATAATAAAGTGTCATTTGTTTAGGAGATGAGAAATATAATGCACACCCCTTTACTACAAACTAAAAATTTAAAGAAGTACTTTAAAACCCCGTACGGAGAATTGCACGCTGTTGATGATGTAAGTATACGTATTGATGAGGGGAAAACCCTTGGAGTAGTTGGCGAATCTGGTTGTGGAAAATCTACTTTAGGTAGATCAATTTTAAGATTAATAGAGCCAACGGCAGGACAAGTACTGTTTCAAGGTAAAAATATATTGGAATACAGTAATAGAAAAATGGCCGCTATGAGAAAAGAAATGCAAATAATCTTCCAAGACCCATATTCCAGTCTGAACCCAAGAATGACAGTATATGAGATAATTGCGGAACCCATAATAGTTAATAGAACAATTAGGAATAAAAAGGATATTTATAAAAGAGTGTGTGAGCTCATGGACACTGTAGGGCTTGCTAGAAGGCTCATGAATACGTATCCTCATGAATTAGACGGAGGTAGAAGACAGCGGATCGGTGTTGCGAAAGCACTTGCCCTTAATCCTAAATTCATTGTTTGTGACGAACCTGTAAGTGCATTAGATGTCAGTATTCAAGCACAAGTGTTAAATTTATTGATGGACCTTCAAGATGAAATGGGATTGACATATATGTTTATAACACATGACCTATCCGTTGTTAAACATATATCAGATGAAATTGCAGTAATATATCTTGGACAGTGTATTGAACAGGCCAAATCAGATGAACTTTTCGAAAATCCGTTGCATCCATATACTAAAGCATTACTTGATGCTATATTAGTGCCTGATCTTAGTGAAAAACAAAAAAAGAAGCGCACTATAAAAGGGGAAGTGACAAGTCCCATAGATCCGGAGCCTGGTTGTAGATTTGCTGCAAGATGCCCATATGTTAAAGATGAATGTATGCAGGATTTGGATTTTATCGAATACACAAAGGGGCATTATATTGCATGTGCATTGTATGAAAATAATTAAGGCCGTGGCAAGAAGTAACAACGGAATATCGCCTTTTGCACCTGGACATTGGCACTAAAAAACTGATACACTGTGATAGATAGAAAAAATATGCACTAAAAGGGTGATGGAAATTTTTATAAAACACACGAGAAAACAAAAATTGATGGCTATTATAATAATATTAACATTTGTTTTAACTTCAATTTTAGCCGCATGTAGCAAGAATACATTATCAAGCAAAACCGATGAAGCTGTGGTGGCACGAGTAAATGATGAAGTTATTACAAAAGGCGAGCTATATGATTTTTTAGTCAAGGAAAATGGTCATACTGCATTGAATTCACTTATTGCAATGAAGATTGTAGAACTTGAGGCCAAAAATCAGAATGTAAAAGTTACAGAAGCAGATATACAAAAAAAAGTAGATGAGATTGCAGAACAATATGGGGGTAAGGAAACTTTCGAGCAGTTTCTTGAAATGTACGGTCAATCTTTAGATGACTTAAAATTAAATATTGAGATGAACCTAAATGTCGAAGGACTTCTTGAACCCGATATAGATATACAAGAAGATGAAATGAAAAACTACTTTGAGGAAAACAAAGAAAAGTTTAACGAGCAAGAACAAGTAAGGGCTCGTCATATTTTAGTTGAGAGTAAAAGCGAAGCCGAGGAAGTGAGAAATAAACTTCTTGCCGGGGAAGATTTTTCGAAATTGGCAAAGGATTACTCTACAGATAGTAGCAATAATGAGCAGGGAGGGGATCTTGGATTCTTTGCAAGAGGGGATATGGTAAAAGAGTTTGAAGATGTAGCCTTTTCCTTAGAAGTGGGTAATATCAGCGAACCGGTGAAAACGGATTTTGGTTACCATATTATCAAAGTGGAAGATCATAAGCAAGCAAAAGAAGCGAATTATGAAGATAATAAAGTGGCAATAAGAGAAATTCTATTTGAAGAAAAATTACCAACGGTCTATAATGCTTGGCTTCAGGAAAAATTTGATGAGTATGAAATAGAAATTCTTCTGGGAAAAGACAAATAAATACCTTTAACGGCGACTAAGCCTTCGGTTTAGGGTTTTTTACCACACCCCTTACTCGGAGGCTTTGTTATTTTTTATAGTAAATTCTTTCCCCAATATTTTCCATCAGTTCCAGGCATCTGGAAGGAGGTACCCTTCTACTACTACTTTTGCATTGCCCTCCATATATAAATCGTCAATCATACCCTCTTTGATGTCAAAATAAATCCTCAAAATTCCTACTCGCGTATGCATGTTGACCGGTGGCTTTGTTTTACCCAGTAAGCTCGATATTATTGCAGAAGCAGTTGACCCTGTGCCACATGCAAGGGTTTCAGCTTCAACTCCCCGCTCATATGTTCTAATGACTACATTGTTTTCATCTAAAACCTTTATAAAATTCACATTAGTGCCGGCGGAAAATACACTGGAATAGCGGATACTTCTACTAAGGGCGAGAAATTTTTTATCGCTCATTTCGTTAATATCAGCACGGTATATAATAACATGGGGAACACCTACTTGAGCAAAATGAAAATCTAGGGTTTGACCTCCAAATTTGCCAGTTTGACAAAGTTTTAAATCACTTGTCCTAAGTGAAGGAAATTTTAAGCGAACATTATTTTCAATTAACTCAGATTCGTAAATCCCCGCATTGGTTTCAAAGGACATTTTATTGTCTACAATACCCAGTAAATGTGCAAATCTGGATATGCAACGTGCGCCATTACCGCACATTTCCCCCTCACTGCCATCGGCATTAAAGTAACGCATCCTAAAATCCGCCTTTTCTGATTCCTCAAGCATCATAAAACCATCTGCCCCTATAGAAACTCTACGGACACATACCTTTTTGATAAATTTCGGTAGATTGTAGTTTTTCATGATACCATTTCTGTTATCCACAACAATAAAATCATTCCCGTTGCCATTCATTTTCATAAAGGGCACCCTCTCCATTTGTTTCAACCTCCTCCTTATGTTTTCGTTTTGTATGTTGTCTCGCCAAAAACCGGTTCTAAAATCTCAGTATTGTTTGACAACGGCCATTCCTCATGGTAAAATAATAGCGTGGGACTTTCTAAGAATCTTATCTAATTTAGGAGGTACCCTAAATTTTTTTAAGTAGTTTTTATTATCCGGGAGTCAGGAGGGGCCGCAATGAAACCAGAATACAAACTATCAGGATTCACCCTCGAAAAACTTACACAACATTTAGTAGAAGTCAAAGCTAATAGGGGCAAAATCATTGATGAGTTTTTTCCTGAAGTGACAAAGGAAAGGCATGAGTTCGAATCTCTTATGGAATTATATACACATGAAATAGATAATTTTATCAAAAATGTTAAACCCTCTAAGTCCGAGGAAAGTTCCCTACCTTTTGTTATAATGGGTAGTGAAGTGGAAGTTTTGGATACTGAAAACGGCAGTAAATTTACATTTACGGTTGTAGCACCATTTCAAAGTCAACGTGAAAGTCATAATATCTTTGATGTGTCATGTCTTTCACCGGTGGGTAGGGCACTTCTACTAAAAAAGGTCGGAGAAACGGTGGAAGTTGATGCACCCGGTGGAATATTCCACTATAAAATAAATTCTATTAATCTTCCATAAAGAAACTACAAGTTGTTGGGTAGTATGGAGCATCTGAAAAATCAGATGCTTTTTATATTTTAGTTGATTCACCGGGTTTTAGAATGATTACTTTTGCACTTGTCTCATTTTCTACTAACTTTTGAAAATCTGTCGGATCTTTTTGTATTTGTGGGAAGGTGTTATAGTGCATGGGAATTACACTTTTGGGCTGAATCATTTTCACGGCTTTTGCCGCATCTTCAATGCCCATTGTAAACACATCGCCAATTGGGAGTAGTGCCAAATCTACTTCCTCACTTTTAAGTAGGCCCATATCCCCGAAAAGGGCCGTATCACCTGCAAAATATATCTTTTTGCCCTTTAATTCAACTAAAAAACCACAGGCATGCCCACCTGCAATACCGCTACCGTGCAAAGCGGGCAGTAGTTTCACACTACCAAATTCCGTTGGTAGCCTGCCACCTAAATTCCCCTGTTCTATCTCAACTCCCTGCTTCATAAACACATCAGCCATTTCAAAAATCGTATAAACTTTTGCACCGGAGGCCTTGGCGATTTGGACTGCATCACCTAAATGATCAGAATGACCGTGTGACACTAATATATGAGTTGGCGTGATTTCTTCCGGTTTTTTTGAGGCTGACGGATTCTCAGTTAAAAAGGGATCAAAGAGCAGTGTATATTCATCCTTGGTAATGATGAATGCTGCATGACCTAAAAACTCAACTTTCACTTAGTTCACCTCCATTTCTAATATATTATAACAAATATACCATCTCTGGGCAAAACAGTAATTGCTCTAGGCAACTATTTAGACAGGATTTTAAAAATCGGTATTTATAAATACTGTTATTGTGGTATAATATAATTTAAGATTATTTTATTATTTGCCGGACAAGGCGGTTGAGAAAAGTGGACATAAATAATATTGGCCTTAGTGCCGCTTTCATAGCTGGTCTTTTAGCCTTTTTTTCTCCTTGTGTACTACCCCTTTTACCAGTATATTTAAGCATATTAGCAGGTAGCGGCGTATATGCTAGCGGAAAACACAGCCCAATTATAATAAACACCAGTGCCTTTATCTTGGGCTTTTCAACAGTGTTCGTGGTTTTGGGCCTATCTGTGACGGCGATTGGTCAGTACTTAATTTTGAATCGCCCTATTTTGGTAAGACTTTCGGGGATACTTGTAATGATATTAGGATTGTTCTTGCTAGGGGTTTTTAATATTCCGTTTCTATTAAGGGAACGGCGGAAGCGGATAAAATTCGAGGCAATTAACCCGGTCTCCGCTTTTATTTTAGGTTGCACCTTTTCTTTAGGTTGGACTCCTTGCATCGGCCCAGTCCTATCTTCTGTGCTTTTGATGGCTAGTAGCACCCAAAATTTCAAATATGGGTTTCTTATGTTATTGTTGTTCTCTTTCGGCCTCGCTTTGCCCTTCTTTGTCTTGACTTTAGCGGCTGATAGTGTAAAGAATTTTTTGGGCATAACCAAAAAGTATACTCCTTATATTCAAAAAGTGGCCGGGGTGATGTTAATTATAATGGGCATTCTGCTATTCTTAAATAGATTATAAATAACTTTATCTTAGTATCATGGTATCATGTAAGTCAATGAATTTAAAAACATGTAGATAAATATAAAAAGGATGTGTCGTTATGTTGAAAAGCTATATGGCGCATAGGGTGTTGTCGTTTTCAATTATTGTACTAATCTCAGCTTCCATATTTCTATCCGGCTGTGGTAAAACCCAAACTGACATTAAAGTTGGGGTCAACCCATATGAGGGTAGCTTAGCCCCCGATTTTGAATTAGAAAGTTTGGCAGGAGATAATATAAAACTTTCGGATTTATTAGGAAAAACCGTTGTAATAAATTTTTGGTCACTGGGATGTGGGTATTGTCTACAGGAAATGCCGGACTTTCAGGCTTTGGACGATTCAAAACCCGAGGATGTTGTTATCTTAATGATCAACCTTGACAGAGATTTAAATCGCATTAATGCATATATTAAAGACCAAGGTTTTACTTTTTGTGTGTTAAAAGATGAAACAGGAGATGTAGCAAGGTCCTATCTCATTCGGGGAATTCCAACAACCTTTGTCGTTAATAATGACGGTATAGTGATTCATCGTATAGAAGGTGCAGTTAATCTAGAAAGACTTAACAACATCATATAGATGGAGTTGCCACAAAAACTGTCCAATTCATTGTAGGATTAGCGCTAATGGGCATTCATCTGCACTTAAAGTGTGAAAATCTACAAGGTTCACCTCTCCATTGGTTTGCAGAGGATTTCCGAAACCCACGTGTCGAGTATATTTGAGGCATGAGTAGGTTTTATTATAACAGCAGTGTCCGCCCCTTTCCCTTTACCTCCAACTGCTATTACCGGTTCTCCATAGGGAATGAGTCCAGCATCTAGTGCCATAACACTTATTTCCACACATACTTTCATACCCTGCCCGAGCATTCTAAGTGTATCTGCTATAATCTGCACAGGATATGTACCGCCAAATTTATTACTTAAACCCCGCTCGGCACCGGAAAGTGCATGTGTTGTTGTAAGTACTTTGACACCGGATTTAATTAAGTGTTCCCTAACATTTTCGGGCATTTCATTTTCACCGGGTGCCCTAAAACCCGTTACATGTGTTACACAGACTAAATTCACTCCAAGGTCTGCTTTTTCGAAAAGTTTTGCTGTATAACCTCCGCATGATGCAACAACTATATGTGATATGTCCCGTTCTTTAATGGCTTTTTTTACAATTTCAAGGACTTTCTCAGTATTATGTTTTCCTGGTACTTCAAAATACATAAGTTTTTACCTCCCAAGTTATTTTGTCATTTTTTTAATCTAAAGATATTTAAATGAGATTAATTCCAAATGGAAAGTCTTCGAAGTTTGAATTTCATAAATTCTAATTTGTTTTATAACCTTGGATTATAGCCACTCCTGAACTTGCGCCAATTCGAGTTGCTCCTGCTTGGATCATGTTCAAAACATCATCGGCATTCTTAATACCTCCTGCCGCTTTTATACCCATTGATTCTCCAAGGATTCTCCGCATGAGCTTAACATCTTCAGTATTAGCACCACTTGGGCCAAACCCAGTAGAGGTTTTTACAAAATCCGCTCCGGCGGCTTTGGCTAACTGACAAGCAGATACTTTTTCATTTTCTGCAAGGCAACCCATTTCTAGAATAACCTTAACCTTAGCATTTTCATTCACTGTTTTCACTTCTTTTACCACATCGGCAATATCTTCTTGAACTTCGTAAAAATCTCCACTTTTTAGTAGCCCTATATTCATCACCATATCAATTTCCGTTGCTCCAGATTTTATTGCTTCAACAGCTTCAAAAACTTTTGTAGCAGTTGTTGCGGCTCCTAAGGGAAACCCAACGGTAACGGCAACTTTAACATCAGTATCTTTCAAAATGTCAGCTACATATTTTGCATAACAGGAATTTACACATACTGAATAGAACCCATATTCCTTTGCTTCTAAACATAGAAATTTGATTTCTTTAAAAGTTGCAGTAGGCTTTAGCAGTGTATGATCTATAAATTTTGCTAGCTCTTTTTTTGTAAACAATAAAACCACCTGCCTTTTTATTATTTCATTAATAAAAGTTGTTTGTGAAAGATTCCACATCTGCTTTCATTTTACATTAAATTGGAAGATCGTTCAATGCAATATTTCTAAAAAGAAGGTAATAATACAAAAGAGCAACAATCTTACTTAAAAGGGTTCGTTTACTGTAAGTTTTTCCTTCACTTCAAAAAGGTTTCCATAAAGGGTTTCTAAGTATAGCCTTTGGAGGTGTGCATATGTCAAAAAACAATAAGATCCCAAATCCAGAAGTGAAATGTTTTGCAAGTACCTGTACTCATTGGGTGCCGGGGAACATTTGTGGTGCAGGTAATATTGATATCCTCAATGAAGAAGTTGGTAAAATGTCACAATCTGTTGAACAGACTATGTGCAAAACATTTGAAGAACGTCGCAGTCTTGCCAACTTCATAGGCTCAGCCGATAATGTAAACTGGGTTGGTTTTGCAGAAGAATTAGTGGGCGTGGGGCGCAGATTAAACCCTACTGTAACTTGCATAGTAGACACCTGTAAACATTATCACAAGGGGGATCTGTGTAATATTGATGTTATTGAAATCACCGGCAAAAGCGCAGAAGAATGCCAAGCCACAAATTGTGCTACATTTGAATATAGTGGTAGACCTTCGGAAAATGAAAAACTACAGCGTTCCCGAGAAAATGAATAGGGATTAAGTGGTTCCCATGTAATATTATCTGCTTACATCCACCCATTTACCTCCTGTCAATCCCGATAATTCCTTGACAGTTAGCCTTACAGCTGCGTTCATTTCCCCGGCGGCAGGATATACTGTATCATAAGCTTTCAGTGATTCGTCTAAATATACGGCGATAGGGTTTTTTAAATCAAAGGGGCATACCCCTCCAACTGGATGACCGGTTACCTGCATAACCTCATCAGGTGACGGCATTTTAGCCTTGCAAAAAAAGGTGTCTTTGAATTTTCTATTGTCAATTCTCTTATCACCGGCTACCAACACCATTATATAATCATCTTTCACTTTAAAAACTAAGGATTTAGCAATTTCCCCCGGGGTAACGCCTAGGGATTGGGCGGCTTTGTCCACTGTACTAGTATCCTCAAAGCACTTTATAGTTACATCCATGTTTTTTGTTTTAAAATAGTTTTTTACGGATTCTACTGACAAATAAAGTCACCTCTTTAATTTATTATAAGGTTTGCGACATACCCATAGCACATAAACTCAAGTTATATTAAGGGTTTTGATAAAAAGGGCTACAATTACTTGTACATAAGGGTTCTCGTGGAATTTAATATGGCAAGTAGTGCTACACCTACATCAGCAAAAACAGCTTCCCACATTGTAGCTATTCCAATAGCACCTAATACAAGAAAAACACTTTTGACACCTAAAGCAAATACTATGTTCTGTATTACTATTTTCTTAGTATATCCGGCTATTTTTATGACTTCCGGGACTTTTGAAGGCATGTCCTCCATTATCACAATATCCGCTGCTTCGATGGCAGCATCAGATCCTAACCCGCCCATTGCAATACCTACATCAGCTCTGGTTATAACAGGTGCATCGTTGATACCATCACCTACAAATATCGTCTTTCGCCTTCTGCCATCCTCACCTTGTAGTTTTTCAAGTTTTCTTACCTTTTCCTCAGGCAGTAAGTCCCCGTAATATTCGTCAAGCTTCAATTCTTGTGCCACTGCAGACGCGGCGGCTTTGGTGTCTCCAGTGAACATGGCTATTCTATCCACACCTAATTCTTTAAGTTCTTTTATGGTTTTAATAGCATCAGGTCGAAATTCATCAGAAATAGTTATACATCCTGCATACATACCGTCAACAGCTATATGAACCACCGTGCCGTCTGGGTTTTTATTGCTAAGAGTAATGCCTTCCAATTTCATGAGTTTTTCATTGCCTGCCAATACCCGTTCATCCCGAAATTGCACTATTGTCCCATGACCGGCAATTTCTTTATAATCTTTAATTAAAGTATCATCTATAACACCTTCATATGCCTCCAAAATTGATTTAGCTATAGGATGACTTGAGTGAGCTTCGGCATATGCAGCAATTTGTAATAAGTCTTCTCTTGAATAACCGCCTTCTGCCCTTACACCGGTAACCTTAAATACCCCCTTTGTTAAGGTGCCCGTCTTGTCAAATACCACTTTGTCAACATTTGTTAGGGCCTCAAGAAAGTTGGCCCCTTTTACAAGAATCCCTTGGCGGGAAGCACCACCAATGCCACCAAAGTACCCCAACGGAATTGATACTACTAATGCGCAGGGGCATGAGATGACAAGCAAGGTCAAGGCTCTGTACAACCATTTGCTAAAACTCTGCCCCGAAAAAAACAATGGTGGTATTAAAAATATTGAAAGAGCAGTAAATACTACCACCGGTGTGTAATAATATGCAAACTTTGTAATAAATTGCTCTGTCTTGGCTTTACGAGTAGATGCATTCTGTACAAGATGTAATATCTTCGAAACCGAGGATTCGCCGAAGGTCTTTTCTACCTTTACTTTTAATAGTCCGGAAGTATTCACCATACCTGACATTATCTTTTCTTTAGGACTTATGCGGCGCGGAACCGATTCACCGGTGAGGGCTGAAGTGTCTAAAAAGGAGGTGCCCTCTATTACTTCCCCGTCAAGGGGAACCTTTTCTCCAGGGCGTATTACTATTAAGTCGCCAACTTTGACTATTTCAGGCGAAACTTGATCAATTCCGCCATTTACAATTAGATTGGCATAATCAGGACGAATGTCCATGAGCTCTACAATAGAACTGCGGGATCTTGAAACTGCCAGGTCTTGGAAGAATTCACCTACGGAGTAAAAAAGCATAACACCTACGGCTTCGGGTAGCTCGTGTATAGCAAAGGCTCCAACTGTAGCAATGGTCATGAGGAAGTTTTCATCAAAGACTTGTCCTTTTATGATATTGTAAAAAGCGGTTTGGACCACTTCTTTACCCACTAATAGGTACGCAATGAGGAATAAGACATATTCCAGTATTTCATGCCTTCCATGTAGTTTTGGCGAAAAGATGATTCCCAGTACTAAAAAAGTCAATGACAGGATAATTTTAAAAAGCTTTGATTTCAGCTTACTTTTAGTGTTTTCTTCTAGTTTGTCATCTTCATTTGAAATAGTATCTTTTTTAACTAATTTTATATCCGGTTCCACTTTTTTAAGAATTTTAACAACATCTTCTTCAAAATCCGGATTTATATCTATGGTTTTAGTTAGAAGGTTTACAGTTGCACCTGATAATCCTTCAATTTCTCTTAGTTTTCTTTCGATTTTAGCTGCACAGTTGGCACAGTTAAGGCCTTGTAATTCATATAGCATCCCAGTTTATCCCTCTTTATGTTTTATCTCTTTGGTGCGAACCTAATTCCTGTATAAAAAGGCTCATTTCAAGCACATGGATGTATTTATACTTTGAAATGAACCTTCGCCGGATTAAATCTTCGAAATCTAAGCCAAAGAAGTAGGTATCTTAATCATTTTTAAGCACATTCCCAATCCTTTTGCCAAATTCCTCACAAGCCAGTTTATTTTCAGTATCAGGGTTCCAAAGTACCTTTATACCTTCATCCATTATTTCAAACCCGGCTTTTTTAAGCCCTTCGGTCAGAAGCTTAACAGATTCCCCACTCCAACCATATGTGCCAAAAGCCGCAGCTTTTTTGTTTTTAAACCCAAGACCCTGCATTACCCCTAGAATCCCGCCTATTGAGTGAAGCACAACTCTGTTTACAGTTGGTGACCCCATTAAAACAGCCTTAGATTTAAAAACTTCTGTGAGAATATCGTTGTTGTCGGTTCTGGCTGAATTGTACAATTTTACGGTTATATCCTTATTTGCTGATTTGATACCTTTGGATATGGACTCTGCCATTTTACGGGTGCCGTTCCACATTGTATCATATATGACGGTTATCTGGTTTTCCTGGTAATCATCAGCCCATTTCTGGTACTTTCTGACTATTTGCATAGGGTCATCTCTCCATATGACACCATGACTTGTGCATATCATATCTACAGGGAGATTTAAGCTCAGAACTTCCTCTATCTTTTTACTAACAAGTCTACTGAAAGGTGTCAATATGTTTGCATAGTATTTTATGGCTTCTTGATATAATTCGGTCTTATCTACTAAGTCATTGAACATATTCTCTGACGCAAAGTGTTGTCCAAAAGCATCATTGCTAAAGAGTACATTATCATCAGTAAGATATGTAAACATTGAATCAGGCCAGTGAAGCATCCTAGCCTCTACAAAAACCAATTCCCTTTTACCCAAACTCAATTTGTCACCGGTTTTCACAGGCACGAAATTCCAGTCCTGATGGTACTGCCCCTTTAATGATTTAATCCCATTTCTAGTACAGTATATGGGAGTATTGGGAATCTCTCGCATCAACTCCGGAAGTGCGCCACTGTGATCGCTTTCACCATGATTTGCAATTATATAGTCTATCTTATCAAGATCGATTTCTTTTTTAAGGTTGCTTACAAACTCTTTGGCGAAAGGTTCCCACACCGTGTCTATAAGTGCAACCTTCTCATCTTTAATAAGATAAGAGTTGTAGCTTGAACCCCTATGTGTTGACAATTCCTCACCGTGAAATGTGCGAAGTTCCCAATCAATCTTGCCTACCCAAGTGATATTATCATTTACTTTAAAGCTCATTTCTTCCCTCCTTATGTTTAATAAATAATATCGGTTTCGATGTAGAAAACCCATTTAGAGAAGTTTATTACAACTTTTCCTAAAACCAAGTCTGTTATTATAAAACTTGACCATATACTGCGAATTCTCTACTTATATTTAACAGTCTTTTAAAGCTTTTGTCAATTATCAACCGAAAATTACCATTGCATTACTTAAAAGAGTATGTTTTATGTGTTATTTATAGGATTTTTCTTATATGATGATATTTGATATAATCCCAGTAAGGCCGGCTCAAAAACAAGAAAGGATTAGGAGTGACAAGATAAATGAAAAAAGCTGTGATGATATTGACTGTTCTATACCTTTTAGCATTATTACCTGCTTGTATGGCAAGAGATGAAACCGTGACAATAACTCTATACTATACTGACGAATCAAGTGACCAAGTCCTAAAAGAGACAAGGGAAATAAAGGTGCCTAATAAGCAAATTATCCCCAAATTGGCGATAGAAGAGTTGTTAAAAGGCCCGGAAACTCCGGGATTGATTTCTACAATACCTACAGGTACCAAACTATTAGATATTGGGGTTGAAGACAAGATTGCAATTGTAAACCTTTCAAAGGATTTTTCGGGTTTTCCGGGGGTCATGGCTGAAAGTTTTGCAGTGATTTCCATAGTAAATACTGTAACTGACCTTGAGGGAATAGAAAAGGCTCATATTCTCGTTGATGGAGATGAATTGATCGCACCAAGCGGCGATCCCTACGGTGCCTTAGCAAGTTACGATATTGAAAAAAAGGACAACGGTTTGAATGTAAGCACTGTTACCCTTTATTTCCCAGATGAGCAGGCAATGTATGTGATGCCTGAGCAAAGGAAAGTCCCTAAAAATGAATCTTTTGAGCAAGCAATAGTAAAGGAATTGATGAAAGGACCTGAGACTCCCGGTCTTACTAAACTCACTGTACCAGAGGAGGCAAAGCTCCTATCTGTTGAAGTTAAAGACAAAATCGCATATGTGAATTTTTCCCGTGAACTTACCGAAAAACACATGGGTGGTACAACGGGGGAGGAAATGACAATCATCCCTATAGTAAATACCCTTACTGAACTTCCTGAAGTAAACAAAGTTCAGTTCCTTGTAGAAGGTAAAAAAAGAAAGACTTTAGCAGGGCATATTATTTTTGATGAACCTTTTAAGCGTAGGGAAGACCGGATAAAAGAGCGATAAAGGTCAAAGGGGCCAGGGAGGAAACCATGCTTTAGATCACTGCATTTCGCCAAAATCCCGGTGTGAAGCATAGAAAGACTGTGAATATCTCTAGTCTACCCATTAACATCAAAAAACTCAAAATCAATTTACCTGTTTGCGGCATTTGGCTATAAGTAGAATATGGGCCTACACTACCAAGCCCAGGCCCAATATTGTTCAACGCCGCCGCCACAGAAGAAACTGATGTCATCATATCCTGGCCCAGCATTGCTATACTCAAGGAACCTAATGCAAACAAACCCAGGTACATCAAGCTAAATGCCATAATATTTCTCAGCACATCTTCGGGGATAGCCCTCCCCCCAGTTTTAATTGGAATAATAGCCTTGGGGTGAAGCAAACGGACTAACTCGCGTTTGCAGTATTTTAACAAAATTAATACCCGTATCTGTTTCATACCCCCTCCAGTGGAACCTGCACATCCACCGAAAAACATTAGTATCAAAAGCAACATTTTGGAAAAGGCTGGCCAAAGGTCGATATTTGCCACGGAGTATGCAGTAGTAGTTGTAATAGAAACCACTTGAAAGATACCGGTCCTTAAAAGATCACCTTTCGATGTAATTAGACTTCTGATATTCCATATAATTATGAGAGTAGTCACAAAAATTGTGCCAAGGTAAAATCTCAATTCCTCATCATAAAAAACCTTGTCCCACTGTTTTTTCAGGATATAGTAATATAAACTAAAATTAATTCCAGATAACATCATGAATATCAATATAATAATTTCTGCTTCGGGATTTTTAAAGGCGCCGATACTTAGGTTTTTTGTTGAGAAACCTCCTGTTGCCACAGTTCCAAATGCATGTGTAAGGGAATTAAATAAATTAAGGCCCACAGCCATTAAGAGTACAGTCTGAAGTACAGTGAAGCCAAAATATATATGCCATAGGGTTTTTGCGGTGTGTGCCAACCTAAAGGATAGTTTTGAAACTGACGGGCCAGGTACTTCAGCACGAAACATATGAAATCCGCCAGCACCTACTCCGGGTAAGATAGCTAGAAAAAGAACTATAATACCCATACCCCCAAGCCAATTAGTAAAACTTCGCCAAAAGAGTATACCATGTGGAAGTGTTTCTACATTGGCCATTATTGTAGCCCCGGCAGTAGTAAATCC
>CAYMGK010000024.1:0-15310 GCA_964389965.1 uncultured Clostridia bacterium
ATTTGTATCAAAGGCGGTATATTGTGGAAAGGTTTTTAAAACACCCAAGAGAACATATAGATGATCTGCTTTGCAATGGATTAAAAATAATCCAGCACAGGGATTCTTACAGATTCGCCATAGATACAGTGCTACTGGCCAATTTTGTAAAAGCGGGGAAAAAGGACAGAATAATAGATCTTGGCACAGGAAGTGGTGTTATTGCTATTTTACTATCTGCTAAAACTTATGCAAGGGAAATAATAGGTATAGAACTGGTTAAAACGGCTTATGATAGGGCTATTAGAAGTGTAAAGTTGAATGGCCTCCAAGAGCGTGTTAAGATAATTCACGGCAACTTGAAAGAAGTAGCCGGTGTTTTTGGCAAACAGAGTTTTACAGTAGTTGTTACAAACCCACCCTATATGACAGTAAAAACAGGAAAGATAAGCCCTAATAAGGATTTAGCTATAGCTAGACATGAAATAGCTGCAACCTTACATGATGTGATAAAGGCGGCAAAGGAACTTTTGACCTTCGGTGGTTGTTTTTATATGGTATATAGAACAACGAGATTAGCTGATGCCATGTTTGAAATGCGGAATCAAGGCCTTGAACCTAAAGTGCTTCGATTTGTCAAACCAAAAGCCAAGGCCAGTCCAAATTTATTTTTGGTAATGGGGAAAAAGGGAGCAGGCACAGGAATAAAAATACCCCCATCCCTTGTAATATACAATGATGACGGCAGTTATACTGATGAAATAAAATCAATATATTCCGGCAGTGCGGCAGGGGGAGCGGAATGATAAAACAAGGAATTTTGTATCTATGTCCTACTCCAATCGGCAATTTAGAGGATATTACCCTGAGGGGTTTGAGGATACTAAAGGAAGCTGATTTAATAGCTGCTGAAGATACTCGAGTTACCATTAAGCTCCTAAGTCATTTTGATATAAAAACACCCCTTATGAGCTATCATGAGCATAACAAAAGGACTCAGGGTCCCAGGCTCATATCTTTTTTACAAGCGGGAAAAGACATAGCACTTGTAACTGATGCCGGGACTCCCGGGCTTTCAGATCCAGGTGGAGATTTGGTAAGAGATGCTATCAAAGAAAGGATAAGAGTGGTACCATAGCCTGGTGCGACAGCGGCTATTTGTGCCTTAGTGGCTTCAGGATTTTCAACAGAGCGCTTTGTGTTTAAAGGCTTTTTGCCAAGAAAGACTAAAGAGCAAAAACAAAGATTGCTTGGGCTCATGTCAGAACAGCGCACAATTGTGATTTATGAGGCACCACATCGCATAATAAAGACACTTGAAGCACTGAAAGATGTTTTTAAAAATCGCCGAGTCGCCATTGCACGGGAGATAACCAAAATTCACGAAGAATTTATATATGGAACTCTTGAAGATGTAATAAAGGGATTTAAAACGAAAAAACCTAGAGGGGAAATGGTTATTGTAGTTGAAGGTTCTACTTCACAGGCTACTCCTTCACTTTGGGAAAAGGGGGTAAAACCGACACTTTCTGATATAGAGCTTGTGGATTTGCTTCAATCAATAATAAGGGAAAACACAAGGGAAGGTCTTAGCAAAAACACTGCATTGAGAAGTGCCGCTGAAAAATTAGGTCTTTCAAGAAATGAGGCTTATGAACTGCTTATAAAAGAAACAAAGAAGGAAAGACCTGAATAAGTCCTTCCTTTTAACTTAAAAACTCAATTACTTTGAACATCATTAGGTATTTCATCACCTTGAGAATCTACTGCATCAGGGGTACCTTTGATTTTTTCAGCGCAATTTTTGCAAATGTTTCTCCCTTTGAAGTTGATTAGGTTTTCGGCGCTACCACAAAAAATACAAGCAGGTAAATATTTTTTTAGAATTACCATATCTGTATCAACATAGATTTCAAGTGGATCTTTGACTGAAATACCTAAAGTCCGCCTTAGCTCTATTGGTATGACAATACGGCCAAGGCCATCGACCTTTCGAACAATTCCTGTAGATTTCATTTGCTTTCGCCCCCAAAATTTATATTTCGACATTTACCCCAATTAAAATATACCAAGTATACCAAAAAAAGTCAACACAAAATTACAATTTTTTCGTTTTGGTAAGACTGTTTCGGCGAATTTTACATATAGTTGCTTTCATGAGGCTGAGCGGGTTTTAAACCCACCCAGTTTATTTTTTTTGCAAATTCATACAGGGCACCACACGAATAAGTTTTTTAACCAAAAAATCGTGTCTTGAATAGATTATATAGAAAGATTGCAAATTAAGGGAGGGAAAAATCCAGTGGAACAATATTTTGAACCTGTTGTCATAAAAACCCACCGCATAAAGAAGAAAAGACTTGATGTGGAATATCCCGTTGTAATAGATTTAGCCAATAAGTATGTTGATTATATCAATTCGGTTTTAGTGGGTATTGTAAATGCGCTAATAGGGAAAACCGGTTATTACGAAGATGATAAAACCGAAGTAACAGGAAGGTATCATGTAAGGACAAATGAAAAAGGGGTCTTGAGTATTTCAATTGAAATGTACTGGTTTTCCGGAGGGGCTCATGGTATGACTATTCTAGAATCAGTTACTTTTGATGTGAATACAGGCAGGATATACCGCCTTGCAGATTTGTTCAAAGAAAATGTAAATTATATAGGAGTACTATCGGAAATAATAAAACGGCAAATACATGAAAGGGATATCCCCCTTTTGGTGGATTTTACTGCAATTAAACCAAATCAAGATTATTATATAGAAAACAGGACACTTAATATATATTTTCAACTATATGAACTAGCTGCATATGTTTACGGTTTCGTAACTTTCCCCATACCTACCTCGGAAATCAAGGACATCATTAGAAAAAAAGGCCCCTTGGATATTTTACAAAGATAATGTTAGTCCTACCAAGGTTGCAGTAATAGTAATGAATATCAACTAACTCACATGCTTTTAGCTCTTGACTCAGATTTGGTCTTGGCATATACTCACAATAAAGTCATAGTATTATAATACGCAGGGATTCTCATGTTTTATCCACACCGTATGCAATCTGGGGGAATGAATTTATGGAAAAACTATCTACAAAAAAACTATCTACAAAAAAACTAGTATCATCGGCATTCTTTCTCGCTTTAGGCCTTGTAATGCCATTTTTAACAGCTCAAATACCCAGTATAGGCAGTAGATTATTGCCGATGCATATTCCGGTTTTGCTATGTGGTTTTATTTGTGGGTGGCCCTATGGGTTAATTGTGGGCTTTATTACACCTATTTTTAGGAGTATGCTTTTTAGTATGCCACCGATGCTTCCAACAGCTGTTGCAATGGCCTTTGAACTTGCCGCATATGGCTACATATCCGGCCTTTTGTACAAATTACTTAATAAAAATAATGCCTTTATATTGCCTGTATTGGTTTCATCCATGATCTGTGGAAGAATAGTTTGGGGTATAGTGAGTTTATTCCTATACGGTCTAAGTGGCACCCCATTTACATGGAAAATATTCATGGCAGGTGCACTCCTTAATGCAATTCCAGGTATAATAATCCAGATTATAATTATCCCAATCATAGTTATAGCTGTATCGAGGGCAGGTCTAGTAAAAGGTGTGTAAAGAATGAATACAAAAGAAGTGTTATTAAAACAGCATGGCCTATATCCCAAGATGGAAATTCAGGATATGGTAAAACTCATATATCAAATTGAATTCGCCGGTGGGCATTTGGTTAAAGACGAAAAAGAAAGCCTTAAGAGACTGATCACAGAGCACCGCTTTGCAAAAAGGTGCTCTGTGAACAAAAAAATACATCATAGTATGTTTGAAGAGATCGGAAATAGTCTTTGCAGGCTTCACTTGGCCCCATTAAAAACTGGTACCGTCAATCTTACGACTGTGAACAGGTTTTTTCTAAATACCGCCGATTCAGTTTCCGGAAGTATCGAGAACTTCGAGAAAAGATTGGATGTCTTTGTGCAATGCTGTAAAGACGGAAAACTTCCATATGGATTAAAAGATGTAAAGGCCTATTTAAATACATATCAACGACGAGGTTACCCACCTGTCAGTCACAGTAAATTATATAAAACCACTTATTTTCCCGCATATCGCATTGTGAAATCAGATTACCGGGTTTTTTTTGAAGTGTTTTGCAAAATTGACTCCCTTATGTGTTCACAGAGTAAAGTAAATGTGGCCATTGACGGCAACAGTGGTGCCGGCAAATCCACACTTGCAGACCTTATAGGCGATGTATATGATTGCAATGTGTTTCATATGGATGATTTCTTTTTAACACCCGAACTTAGAACTAAAGAGCGCCTAAATGAGGTAGGTGGGAATGTAGATTATGTGAGATTCAGGCAGGAAATAATGGACGAGCTGAGCGGTGATCGGGAATTTCAATATCAAGTATATGATTGTAGGCAAAAAGCTTTCACACAGACTATATGGGCAACTCCCAAAAAGCTGAATATCATCGAAGGGTGTTACAGTATGCACCCAACTTTAATAGATTATTATGATCTAAAGCTCTTTTTATATATTGAAAAACAAGAACAGATCTCCCGGATTTTAAACCGAAATGGACCTGATATGTTAAAGAGATTTTTAAATGAATGGATACCACTTGAAGACCGATATTTTCAAGAATTTAAAATTCAACAGCACAGTGATTTGATTTTTAAAACTGCGGGGGTCCGGATTTCTTGACAATTGAGGACTAATGTGATATATATTTGATTAATTCAAACAATAATATCAAAGACTATGATGGGAAGAGTAGGTAAATGATGTAGGCTAAAGAGAGCCGGATTAGGTGAGAGCCGGTGCTAAGGTCTTTGCTGAAGATGGCCCCGGAGTCGAGCTGCTGATAAGTAGGTAGTTACGGAAAAGGACCGTTAAAACCCTTCGAGTATAGGGGGATACTACTATAAGCCGATTTTGGCAAGGAGGGACCTTTCCTGTACTTAGTAAAGGCCTTTGTATTAGGCGAAATCGGGTGGTACCGCGAGAATCCCTCGCCCCTTTGTGTGGGGCGGGGGTTTTTGAGTTTTATCACATAAAAACCATGTGATATGAAACAAAATAGAGATAAATACGATATTCGATCTTGACAGTATTTTTATGAGGAGGATAAAAGTTGAATAAAAAGACTTTTTACGTCACAACACCGATTTACTATGTAAATGCTGAGCCCCATATTGGACACGCATATACTACCATCATTGCAGATTTTCTTACAAGATGGCACCATCTAATCGGATATGACTCGTACTTTCTTACGGGAACTGATGAACATGGTGAGAAAATATTTCAAGCTGCCCAAAAAGCTAAGGAAGAGCCCAATGCTTTTGTGGATCGAGTTAGTAAGAGATTCAAGGCGGCTTGGGCAAAGCTCTGTATTGAACACAATGACTTTATTCGCACAACTGAACAAAGGCATAAGAAAGTAGTGCAATATATTCTACAAAAGGTATATGATTCTAAAGATATATATTATGGGGAGTATGAAGGTCTATACTGTGTCGGCTGTGAACGCTTTCTCACTGAAAAGGAATTAGTTGATGGGCACTGTCCTGACCATCAAATGGTGCCAGAAAGGCGCAAAGAGGGAAATTACTTTTTCCGTATGGAAAAATATCGAAAGTGGCTTAGAGATCATATCAAGGAAAATCCAGATTTTATCCGGCCGGAAGGGTATCGAAATGAAATTCTTTCAATATTGGCTGAACCCATCGGCGATTTGTCCATATCCAGGCCCTGTGAACGGCTAGCTTGGGGAATCCCCCTACCCTGGGATGAGAACCATGTCACTTATGTATGGTTCGATGCCCTTATAAATTATGTTTCAGCATTAGGCTATCCTGAAGATGAGAAATACAAGCGATATTGGGAAGGTGCTTGGCATTTGGTAGGTAAGGATATCATAAAACCCCATGCTATTTTTTGGCCTACAATGCTTAAAGCCGCCGGTATACCTATTTATAAACATCTAAATGTAGGTGGTTTTCTCATGGGTTCAGACGGGCGCAAGATGTCCAAGACTTTGGGCAATGTTGTAGATCCCTTTGCACTTTCAGAAAAATACAGTCCAGATGTTGTGCGCTATTATTTATTAAGAGAGATACCCTATGGTCAGGATGCTTCAGTAAGCGAGGCTGCACTTATCGGAAGATACAATACAGATTTGGCCAATGATTTAGGTAACCTACTTTCTCGCACAGTTACTATGATAGAAAAGTTTTGTGATGGAGTAATTCCTGAGCCCGGCCTTTCAAAAAATCCCGATAATGAACTCATTGAAATGGCAGAAGGACTACCTGATAAATTAATGGCCCTTGTGAATAATGTGCGGTTTAGTGTAGCCATTAAGGAAATTTGGAAATTGGTCGGTAGAGCCAATAAATATATTGATGAAACTACACCATGGATTCTCGCCAAAAATCCTGACAAAAAAGACCGCCTTTCAACTGTGCTGTACAATTTGGCAGAAGTGCTACGCATTGTATCAGTTTATATTGGCCCAATTATGCCCAATATCCCCATTCAGATTCAAGAACAGTTGGGCATTGTCGATAATAATCTCTCTACATGGGAAAGTATCAAGAAATGGGGTGAGCTTCCGACAGGTCTCACTGTTTCAAGAAAAGAAATTATTTTCCCAAGGATTGAGGAAGATAAAGTCAAATCGGTTTCAATGGTGCAAAAACAGAAAAAGGCAAAAAGCCCTAAAGCAACAATAAAAAGAGAAGCCACAGGCCTTATCTCTATAGATGATTTTGCAAATATAGAACTTCGTGTTGCGAAGATTTTAAAGGTTGAAAAGGTTAAAGGTGCCGATAAACTCTTGAAATTTCAAGTGCAACTTGGTGATGAAAGACGGCAAATAGTTGCAGGTATAGCACAACACTATACACAGGAAGAGCTTATAGGCAAAAAGATTGTAGTAGTGGCGAATTTAAAACCGGCAAAAATCCGGGGTGTAGAATCACAGGGCATGCTACTTGCAGCAGATGACAAAGGTAAACTTTCACTGATTACTATAGATAGGGATATTGAGCATGGGGCTAAAATAAGATGATCGAGATTCAATTCATAGCCCTGTTTATCTACAAATTTCTACGTTTATCCACATTTTATGTTGATAAGTTGTGGATATGTGAAGTATAATGTGGATAACTTCGAGGGGAGAATGGCCATTGAAAAAAATTATGACAGGTAATGAAGCAATTGCACGAGGTGCATATGAGGCCGGGTGTAAAGTTGCTACTGCCTACCCGGGAACACCTAGTACAGAGATATTAGAGAACATCGCCGCTAATTATGAAGAAATATATTCTGAGTGGTCCGTAAATGAGAAGGTGGCATTGGAAGTTGCCGGTGGTGCTGCTATAGCCGGCGTTAGGTCGCTTTGTGCTATGAAACATGTAGGTTTAAATGTAGCAGCAGACCCGTTTTTTACTTTGGCATATACAGGGATCAATGGCGGCTTAGTAGTGGTGACTGCCGATGATCCAGGACTTCATAGTTCGCAAAATGAACAAGATAACAGATATTATGCAATACATGCAAAAGTGCCAATGATAGAGCCCTCTGACAGTCAAGAATGTCTGGATTATACCAAAGCGGCCTTTGGACTCAGTGAAAGATATGATATACCTGTACTACTGAGAATGACAACTCGTATTTGTCATAGCAAATCCCTTGTAAATGTGAGTAAGCGGCAGGCTGTAATAAAAGAATATAAAAGAAATATGGAGAAATACTGCATGATCCCGGGTTTTGCCAAAAAGAGGCACCCCATATTAGAGGAGAAGTTAAAAGACCTTAGAGAATACTCCAACAAAAGTCCCCTGAATAGAATTGAGTGGGGAAATGAGAAAATTGGAATAATAACTTCGGGTATTTCCTATCAATATGCAAAGGAGATAATGGGTGATGGTGCATCGTATTTAAAGATAGGCTTGAGTCATCCAATGCCGAAAAAACTTATCAGGGAATTTGCTGCAAATGTTGAAAAACTATATATCATAGAGGAAAATGAACCATATATGGAGAACTTCGTAAAATCCATCGGGATTGAATGTACCGGTAAAGCTATATTTCCCATATGTGGGGAATTAAGCCTGGAAATTATCGAAAAAGCACTCAAACCGGAAACACCGAGTAGTATATATGCACTTAATACGGAAGTTCCGGCACGACCACCGGTGCTATGTGCCGGTTGCCCCCATAGGGGTATATTCTATGCTTTGAAAAAATACAAAGATGTAATAGTAACAGGTGATATTGGATGCTATAGTTTATCGGTAATTCCACCCCTTGATGTGACACACACTTTAATCTGTATGGGGGCTGGAATATCGGCAGGTATTGGATTTGAGAAGGCCTTATCACAGGCCGGTAAAGATAATAAGAAGGTATTTGGATGTATAGGGGATTCAACCTTTTTCCACTCAGGAATTACAAGTCTAATTAATGTGGTTTACAATAAAAGCAATATTGTGGTTATTATCTTAGATAACCGCACTACTGCCATGACCGGTCACCAGCAAAATCCCGGTACTGGAAAAACACTCATTGGTGAAATATCACCTGAAGTGGATATTGAAAAAATCGTCAAAGCAGTGGGAGTCAAGGAAGAAAATGTTCATGTAGTCGATCCTTATGACCTCAATACAACTGAGATAGCCATTGAAAAAGCATATAATGCAGTGGAACCCTTTGTAATCATTGCGAAGCGTCCCTGTGCCCTTATAAAGCAAGACCGGAATATAAAAGGTAATCTTAAATGTATAATAAATCAAGATAAATGCACGAACTGCAAAATATGTCTTGGATTGGGCTGCCCTGCCATTTTGTTCAAAAATGATATGATGGTTATAGATCAGACTGCTTGCAATGGATGCACCCTGTGTATGCAGGTGTGTAGGTTCGATGCTATTGAAAGGGCAGGTGGGTGAGATGACAAAGAGCATTCTTCTGGCCGGTGTAGGAGGTCAAGGTATAATTCTTGTTTCAACAATTCTTACAGAAGGATTACTAAAACTCAAATTCGATGTGAAAATGTCCGAAATCCACGGTATGGCGCAACGCGGTGGCAGTGTTAACACACATATAAGATTTGGCAATAAAGTTAATTCACCTGTTATAAGCAAGGGCGGTTCTGATCTGTTCATAGCTTTTGAAAAACTGGAAGCCGTCAGGTATATACAATACCTAAAACCAGGTGGGACCCTCATACTGAATGACCATGAAATATATTCACTGCCGATTTTGACCGGGAGAGCAAAATACCCTGAAGCAATTATAGAAAAACTCGAGGACTCCATAGAGAGTATTTCTATAATAAAAGCTTCGAGTGTAGCTAAAGACTTGGGAAATGAAAAAGTTCAAAACATAGTGCTATTAGGGGCTATAGTTAGAAGACTGGGGTTTTTGGATTTAAATTGGATAGATTTAATAAAAGCCAAATTACCACAAAAATTCCACGAAATAAACATTAGAGCCTTTAACACAGGAGTAAGCCTGTAGTGTTTTACTATTTCGTGAAAGATTTAATGATCAGAGATGGGAGGTGTCTTGGTTGTTTGTAGATGTTCATGCACACTTAGATGATAAAGCCTTTGATGATGATAGAGAACAGGTGCTAAGGTGTGTTGAAAAAGCAGAAATCATCGTAGTGAATGCGGGTTCTAACATGAATTCAAGCCGTCTTTCGGTAAAACTTGCCCATGAATATGACTTTGTATTTGCATGTGTTGGAATCCATCCTCATGAAGCCCAAAAAGTTGAAAAAAACTATATAGATGAACTTGAAAAACTTGCGGCACATCCCGAAGTTGTGGGAATCGGTGAGATAGGCCTTGATTATTATTACAATCATTCAGATCGGGAAACACAAAAAAAGGTCTTTGCAGAACAATTGACTTTGGCAAAAAAACTTGATTTACCTGTAGTAATTCACAACAGGGATGCACATCAAGATACTCTTGATATATTGAAGAAAATCCGACCGGCTAAAGGCCTTATGCACTGCTATTCTGGCAGTTTGGAAATGGCAAGGGAATTTATGAAGATGGGGTTTTGCTTTTCTTTCGGTGGAGTTATTACCTTTAAAAACGCCAAAAGACCCAAAGAAGTGGCATCAAAACTTCCCATAGACAGAATTTTGCTTGAAACTGACTCCCCTTATCTTTCACCTAAACCCTATAGAGGCAAGCGAAACGATCCTACACGGATTCCTATAATTGCACACAAGCTAGCAGGACTCCGGCAAATGGATATCGAAGTATTAAAAGATAGAACATATTCCAATTTTAGAAAACTGTTTGACCTGCCACAAAGCAATTGATTTTTAATTGTGGGCATGCTATATTATTCACAGGTTTTGGAAATATGGCTAAATTGAGTTTTGGAGGGGTGCATGGTTGTGCAAGTACTAAAAAGAGATGGTAGAAGTCAAAAGTTTAATATTGACAAGATAAAGTTGACCCTTGAGAAAGTGTCCGATGAAGTGCTCAAACCTTTGACAGCCTCTGATATCAAGGCATTGCTGCGAAGCATAGGAAAATCCGTCAAAGCCTGCAATATAGACGAAATAGAATCATCACAGATCCTTCGAATAGTTGTTGCCGAATTACTGGAATATGGGTTCTATGATATTGCAAAAGCGTATTTGCAAAACAAAGCATAAAACAAGTGTGCTTCAACGTGGTAAGTTGTAATTTTACAAGGACTGTGTTAAGATTGATTTGTTATTTTTATAATTGGATGGTGCAAACAAAATGATAACTTACGGGCTAGGAGAATCACTGTATTTAAATATCACTAATAGGTGTACAAATGATTGTAGTTTCTGTGTCCGGCGATTTGAGCCCGGGGTGGGTGGGTATAATCTATGGCTTGACAAAGAACCAACAACTCAGGAAATCATCAATGCCATAGGTGATCCCACAAAGTACAAAGAGGTGGTATTTTGCGGATATGGTGAACCACTCCTGCGACTACAAGTGGTAGTCGATGTGGCTAAACATCTGAAAAAGACATATCCGGCTGTGCTTATCCGAGTCAATACAAATGGCCAGGCCAATATGATTCACCATGAAGATGTGACACCGGAGTTTGAAGGTATCATAGATGTGTTGTCTATCAGCCTCAATGCTGAAAATGCAGAAAAATATAACGAGCTATGCAATCCGGAATTCGGTGAAGATGCCTTTTACTCTATTTTAGAATTTACTAGAAAATCCAAAAACCATGTTCCGAAAGTCATAGTATCTGTTGTAAATGTAGACGAAATAGACTTAGAAAAAAGCCGAAAACTTGCACAAGAACTTGAAGTGGAGTTTAAAGTGAGAAATTACAAAGATAAGGATAAATAAAAGATAGGTCAACCTATCTTTTATTTGCTAATATATCTTAAAAAGATAAATCCAATATTATTCCTGTGGCAACCCAAAAGGAGGTTTTCGGCTATTGACACCAAGAGCATAATGAAGAAATACAAGGTAAAAGCTGATAAGGGTTTGGGCCAGCATTTTTTGGTGGATAGGCAGCCTCTTTCATCTATAATCAAAGCAGCACAGCTTTCATCGAAAGATGAGGTTTTAGAAATAGGTCCCGGATTAGGTGCACTGACCCTTGAATTGGGTGCAAAGGCGAAAAAAGTTGTGGCCGTCGAAAAGGATAGGAAGTTAATACCCGTACTGGAAGACGTGACCAAAGATTTCAAAAATATTTGTATATTAAGGGCGGATGTGCTAAAATTAGATATGAGAAAACTGCAAGAAACTCACTTCGAGGGCAAGTTTAAGGTCGTGGCAAATCTCCCCTATTATATTACAAGTCCCATTATAATGAAGGCCATAGAAAATCGGGATTTAATAGGACTTATGGTATTCATGGTGCAAAAGGAAGTGGCTCAGCGACTGACGGCATGCCCAGGTAGTAAAGATTACGGTATTCTTTCAATAGCAGTTCAATTGTATGCAGATACGGAAATCATATGTGAAATAGATAGTGATTCGTTTTTGCCGCCACCTAAAGTGGAATCGGCAGTGATCCAAATTACACTTAGACAGAAACCTCGAGTATTACTTGAAGATGAGACATTCTTTTTCAAGGTAGTTGAAGCGGCCTTTGGGGAGCGGAGAAAGACTTTAAAAAACTCTCTTAAAAGCAGATTAACCCTTCCAGGCTTAAATTCCCATATTATAGATAAGGCCCTCGAAAAAACTGGGATTGAACATTTGCGTAGAGGTGAGACGCTTTCAATTGAAGAATATGCTGAACTAGCTAAAGTGCTAAAAGACAGTGTAGAAACTCTTCCAATGTAGTGTAGGCCTAGGATAACAGGTCTTGCTTTAGGGGGAGCTGCCATAAGTTTTAAAAAGGACTTTTCTACACCGGAATCAATCATATTCTAGAATTTTAAGGACGGGATGATTATCGTGAACTTTGTTAGCCCCACAAAAGGTAGAATGACTATTGGGGAGGTAGTGCAAGATATAGTGACATTTATGGAAGAGGAGCCTTCTGCATCATATAAGCTCATAATCGGCACTGACTCCCAATCAAGGCAGGACTCCTGTTTTGTAACTGCTGTGATAGTCCACCGGGTTGGGAAGGGAGCACGCTACTATTATCGCCGAAGATATATGGTACATGTAAAAAATCTACGTCATAAAATCTTTACGGAAACTTCCATGTCCTTGGATGCAGTGACCATGTTGAAAGAAGAATTGACAAAGACCTGTTATAAAGATATGGATGTTGAGGTCCACGTAGATATTGGCCAAAATGGTGATACGAAGGAGCTCATTCGGGAGGTAGTGGGATGGGTTATGGGCAGTGGGTTTACAGTTAAAATCAAACCAAATGCCTGTGGCGCCTCTAAAGTAGCTGACCGCCATACTAAATAAAATCCAAGAGCATTTCCCATTTAGATTGGGAGATGCCCTTTTTTAATTTGTTGCCAGAAATTTTTCCAATATATCAAACCGACGAAAAGGGTTGTAGCCTTGGTATTCTTTGTAAAGATAACAGCGGGTCCTGGGCTTGTCATTGAAATAGTTTAATGCCTCTAGAGTATCGCCTATAATAGTATCGGCGATTTTTTTTGCATGAAGATAATTTCGGATTTTAGAACCGAGCTGTTTTTGTGGTAGTTTTGTAGGTACATCGACCAAAAGCCCCTTTCTAACTGCAAAAGCTAAAACTACCGGTGGCACTGCAAAATCACGAAAATCCACTAATTCCATAAGTCTATGTGAAATAGCATGAGGACCATGTGAAGGTGTAGCAACCCCGATTTTTTTATAAAGGCCCAATTTTAAATTTAGCAGATTTCTAAACAACAGAATTTGCTCTGCTAACTCGCCACTGTACACTAAATCCGGATAGCAATCAGTCATAGCAAGATCAATTTTATGTGCTGTTATTGCACTGATCAGTTCATTTACCTGAGCCCGAATGTTTCCTGTCAAATCCCCATCTACAAAGACCACACATGTGGCACCACATTGAAAAGCCCAATAAGCCCCTATAGCCCTTGGGACGTCTATACCCAGTTCCGGAGTGAAATAAAGTATTTCCGTATTATCCATTTTTAAAGCCTTTATCTCCTTCATGGTATTATCTTTGGAGCCATTCACTACCACAATAGTCCTTTCCACTGGTGTCTCTTTTAGTAAAGTGAGGACTTTGCTGATCCTTCCTTGCTCGTTTTTTGCCGGAACTACGGCCATATTCATCTTGCCCACCCCATTACATATATGCTCACATCCCCCTTATTACAATCATATTATGTAATAAGCCAATCAAAGGTGAAGTATAGGGAAATGGGGGGAAAAGTGTGATAAAAAAAATCAAGGTTGGGGATGTAGTGGCTCGAGTCTCCTATGACAAGGATGTATTTTTTAAAGTAGTGGATATCATTGAAAAAGAGCGTTGCTGCACCCTAAAAGGGCTTAATATAAGGGTTATAGCAGATGCTCCTATTGATGATTTGATCTTGCCCGCATCTTCTGAAGTCAGAGAATACAAAAAGGATTATATTAAAAAAAGCAACGAATCCATGGAGCGGATATTTTATCGCCGGGAACTGGAAAAACAGCGACGCTTTTCCCGAAATAGCTTGGAGGAAAGTGATGGTTTTTTTGACGTTCCAGGGATGGTTCTTCATATAGATGGTGATGAAGATTACTTGAATCTATGTCTTACCACTTATAGACAGCTTGATATAGAAGCATATGGCGTAAGCCTGGCAGAAAAAGAGCAGTCGAGGAGAATTTACGGTCTGCTTGTAAAGCACAATCCGGATATTCTAGTTATTACAGGCCATGATGGTCTGTTAAAAGATAAAAGAGATTTTAACAGTATAGATAATTATAGGAATTCGAGATATTTTATTGACTCAGTAAAAAATGCCAGGCGTTTTGAGCCGTCCCTGGATGATTTAGTGATATTTGCCGGGGCATGTCAATCACATTATGAAGGGATCCTTCGAGCTGGGGCGAATTTTGCCAGTTCTCCCCATCGGGTGTTTATACACGCTTTAGATCCAGTCTTTATAATTGAGAAAGTTGCCTTTACATCCATCAATAAAATTATCTCCGCAAAAGATGTGATAGCTGCTACAATAACCGGTATCAAGGGAATTGGAGGCGTTGAAACCCGGGGCAAATTTAGAGAAGGTCTGCCACAATCACCCTATCAATAATTTTTTTCACGGTGGTGAAACTCATGACTTTAGATCATCAAGAATTGATAGTAAAACTATATGATACCCATAAGCAAGAAGCGTGTATACTGGGTTTAAAAGAATATGTATTGGGGGCTGTTTCCGCCAGTATGCCGCCGGGATTTCCCTTATCAGCCCTTAAAGCCCAGGCCATATGCTGTAGGACTTTAGCTGTAAAACGCATGGGAGTCTTTGGAGGCAGTGGATGTAAGCGGCAGTCGGGTTTTGATGTCTGTAATGACCCATTACATTGCCAGGGTTATATAAATGTGGAGGAAAGGCAAAGGATGTGGGGTAATTGTTATGAAAGATTTGCTAAAAAAATTGAAACTGTAGTTGAGGATACATCTGAAACAATAATGGTTTACAACAACAACCCTATAGAAGCAGTGTACCATGTGGCCTGTGGTGGGTGTACCGAGGATTCAGAAAATGTATGGGGTAACAAAGTGAGTTATTTAAGGCGGGTAGAATGTATTTATTGTAAAGACTCTCCTTACTGGAATATCAGAAAAACCTTTACAATCCCCGAACTTAAACGCAGGCTAACGATTAACTTTGATGATGGCCTAA
>CAYMGK010000025.1:0-8604 GCA_964389965.1 uncultured Clostridia bacterium
CCCCCGGCCTCTTGAACCCCATTCAAGCGCGCTACCAAACTGCGCCACACCCAGATGTTTTTAACACAATATCATTATAAAACATGGACGGATATATTTCAAGCCCTTTTTTAAAAAGCTATTTTGCAATAATATAATTTTACTCTAACTTTACTATATTTTTTTTGGGGGTATCTTGCAAAAAACACACTTTTTTTTGATATAAATTATACGAATCTGGTTCCTTTTGAATCAGAGTACAACACTTTATAATGCGATTTTATCCCTTCTTTAGTGAAGATATCAACCATGTGTTTACCTAATGCATTTGCTCTTTCTTTTAATGTCAAACATACGACCGCCGGTCCAGAGCCACTTAAGAAACCGGCAAACGCACCTTTATCGCTGACGGTTTGGAGGATTTCCTCCATTCCGGGAATCAAATGACTTCTAAAGGGCTGGTGTAGTCTATCTTGACTGAAAATATTCATATCCGATAAATCGCCTTGAGCCATGGCAGCCACGAGCATAGCAGTATGACTAATATTATGAATGGCATCTTCGAATTTTACGTTTTTCGGTAACACTTTCCTTGCAACTTCGGTTTTTAGTTCAAACTCAGGTATGCAAACAACAAAGCGAAGCCAAAAAGGAACAGGAAAAGTCTTATAAATTACTCTGTTATTGTGTACCATTGAAAGGCAAAATCCCCCAAATATTGCCGGCACAATATTATCCGGATGACCTTCCATTTTAGTGCCAATTTTTATTAATTCACTGTTTTCAAGAACATCTCCAATCAAATGGTTCGCGGCAACCATGCCACTTGCTATACAGGCGGCACTACTTCCTAGACCCCTAGCCAAAGGAATATGATTTTCCGACACTATTTTTAAATGCTTGTTAACACCTGCCTGTTTCAAAACATTAGCGGCCGCTTTATAAACCAGATTAGTTTCATCAGATGGAATTTCTTCGGTCCCTTCACCTATTACTTTGACTATCGGCCTGTCAGAAAACTCCATGTTAATATAATTATATAGACCCAAGGATGCACCAAGGCAATCAAAACCCGGGCCAAAATTTGCAGTCGTTGCTGGAACCTGTACTCGTATCATATCCTCACTCCTCGTATATTTCGTTTTCCAATAAATCTATTTTTGCTTCTATTAAAGTGGGTTTTACACCGTTTTCAATGGCAGTATTGGGATCTTTTAAACCATGACCTGTCAACACTACTACAATTTTTTCCCCTTTTTTAAAAACCCTCGTTTTGTTCATTTTAATAATACCTGCTACTGAGGCAGCTGAAGCGGGTTCAACAAAAATCCCTTCTTGTTTTGCAAGAATCCTATACGCCTCAAGTATTTCAGCATCTGTTACTTTCTGTATTTTGCCACCAGAATCTCGGGCTGCTTTTACAGCATATTTCCAACTAGCGGGATTACCTATACGGATTGCAGTCGCAATGGTTTTGGGCTTTTCTATAATTCTATTTTCAACAATAGGTGCGGCTCCGGCAGCTTGAAAACCCATCATTTTCGGCAGTCTATTGATTTTTTTAAGTGAATAGTATTCCTTAAATCCTTTCCAATACGCAGTTATATTTCCCGCATTTCCGACTGGAATTGCAAGATAATCCGGTGCTTTTCCCAATTCATCACAAATTTCAAAAGAAGCGGTTTTTTGACCCTCAATTCTATGGGGATTTATTGAATTGACAACGGTAATAGCCCTTTTTGCGGATAGTTCTTTTACCATTGTTAAAGCAGCATCAAAATTACCTTTTATAGCAATTACTTGGGCTCCATAGGCTATTGCCTGAGCTAATTTACCCATAGCTATAGCACCATCCGGAATTAACACTACACATTTCAGCCCGGCTTTTGCGGCATAGGCTGCGGCTGAAGCTGAGGTATTTCCAGTTGATGCACATATGACTACAGTAGCCCCATCCTCCATAGCTTTGGACACGGCCACAGTCATTCCCCTATCCTTAAAAGACCCTGTAGGATTTAATCCTTCATACTTTATATAAATCTGAGCATCAGTATCAAGATATCCTTCCAGATTCCTAGCTCGAATCAAAGGTGTACCGCCTTCATGAAGACTAATTATATTCTTTTTGTTTTTAATAGGAAGATATGAAAAATAATTATTAATTATTCCTGTTCTTTTGCTCATTTAGGAGTCCCCCTCGACTCTAATAACGGTGGAGATTTCCACAACTTCTTTATATGCCCTAATCTCTCTTAGTGCTTCACGAAGATTTTTAAATAGCACATCATAAGTAACCATTACTATTTCCGCAGTATCGTTTATAATATTTTTTTGAAATACTTTTGATAAACTACTACCGTTTTCACCAAATGCACCGGCTATCTTAGAAAGCACACCGGGTTTATCAAGGACCCTAAGTTTTAAATAGAAACTAGCCTTGGTTTCACCAGGATCCATTATATTTAAATTGTTGTACCAAGTACAGTAAGTCTTGCCGCCATTCCTATTTTTAATGGCCTCTATGATATCAGCTACTACCGCACTTGCGGTAGGCATTTTACCTGCCCCTTGTCCATAAAACATAACAGGACCTACAGCATTCCCTTCAACCATTATGGCATTGAACGCTCCTCCAACACTTGCAAGGGGATGGTCTTTTTTTAATAAAACCGGTGTGACCGAGACTTCCACATTATTGCCTTGTCTTTTGCCGGCGGCAATGAGTTTTATGATTTGCCCCATTTCTTTTGCATATTCAATATCAACAGCACTAATACTATCAATACCTTCAGTATACACTTGTTCTGACGTAATTCTCGTATTAAAAGCAATTGAAGATAAAATAGCAAGTTTTCTCGCGGCATCAAAACCTTTTACATCATCGGTGGGATCGCTTTCTGCATATCCTTCTAATTGTGCCTCTCCCAAAGCATCACTAAAATCTTTACCCTTTTCGGTCATTTGACTTAAAATGTAGTTTGTAGTCCCATTTAGTATCCCCATTACTTTTGTTACTTCATTAGCAGCTAAACATTGTTTCATAGGCCTTATAATAGGTATTCCCCCACCTACACTTGCTTCAAACAGCAGGTTTACGCCCTTCTTATCGGCAAGTTCTAGCAACTCTTTCCCATGTTTGGAAATTACCTCTTTATTCGCAGTTACTACATGTTTTCCGTTACTTAGGGCTTTGTGTATATAAGTGAATGCAGGTTTTTCACCACCCATTACTTCAACAATTATGGAAATATCCTCGTCTTCTATGATGTCGTCAATCTTATTAGTTATTTTTTTTTCCACCGGTATGGACCTTTTCTTGCTAAGGTCTTTTACGAGTATTCTTTTTACATGTATATGCTCCCCTATTCTTTTGGCTATAACATCATTGTTTTTTGCTATCAACTCAAAAACTCCACTTCCTACTGTACCTAAACCTAAAATTCCTATTTGCATAGCTCATCCTCTCCCCAATTTTTTATTCTTGTGCTACTACATCAACTTTTTGAACACCTTTTTTATTGTGTATGATTTCTAAAAGTTTCTCAACATTTTTATTTAAATTTCCTGTTTCAAAAGATATAGTGACCCCGGCTATGTTCTGAATAGGTATATTTTGGTTAATGGTTAGTATATTGCCTTGAGCCCTTGCTATCTCATCAAGAATACTTGATAACACACCAGGTATATGTTCTAATAATAATGATATTGTGACTATCTTGCCTCTACTAGCTTCATAAAACGGAAAAATGTAATCCCTGTATTTATAAAAAGCACTCCTACTCATACCAACAGATTCGGTGGCTTCGTTGACAGTTTTTGTCCTCCCCGTTTTTAGGAGTTCTTTTGCTTTGACGGTCTTTTTTAAAATTTCCGGCATTATTTCATCTTTTATTATATATAAACCGCCTTTTTTAACCAAAATTGGCACCTCACAATCGTTCACAAACGATAAACATTTATCCGTATATGAGAGACATTATAGCACAGTCTAAGTAGAAAAACAACAAAAAAATATAATTTTAGCATTATATTTTTTTTAGGCAAATTTGTTTGTCGCGGTGTTGCATTGCTGTTATAATATATTGTATCAATTAAAAAAAAGGGGGGAGTATAGCTGCGCAAAATAGTTTTAGGATCCGGTTTTTTAATTATATTGCTTTGTATAAATCTCATAGGCTCCATATATGGTTTTTGCTGGTATAAACAGCAGTTAGCAGAAACACCGGGGATTTTAAAGATTTTCGTGCCTGACAGTCCTACAGCCACACTACTTTTTACTATTGCACTTTTGATGTTATTAATTAAAAGGCCCCGACCCTTTTTAATGCTAATGGCCTGTGCTTGGCTCATAAAATATGGGCTTTGGGCCGTAATAATTAATATCCATTACCTTTTGATAGGGGGTAATTATACCTTCACAAATTTCCATTTAACTTTATCACATCTAGGTATGGCTTTAGAAGGCTTTATATTCGTAAATGAGGCCGATTTTATTGAAAAAAATCATATACTTACTATTGTTGGCTTAATGATTTTCAGTGATATTATTGACTACACACTAGGTGTACATCCTTGGCTTTTCGCGGAAAGTCAATGGAATATAGCCTTGGTTTCAATTATTTTGCTTTCGTTTTTTGTCGGTATTTATTTTTTCTTATTACATAAAAAAAGATGTATTTAACCTTGGTTCTTTGAAAATTCAAGACACCATTTATTGAGTGAGCATAGATTGCAGGAAGGATTTCTAGCTTTACAAATTTTACGTCCATGATGAATTAACCACCGATGTGCTTTTATCCATAAATGCATTGGAACTTTCCTTGTTAAATCTTGCTCAACAGCATAGACATTTTTCTTATCAGAAAACCCTAAACGATGTGCCAATCTATAGACATGGGTATCCACCGCAAATGCAGGTTTACCGAATGCATTTGCTAAAACAACATTGCCGGTCTTTCGACCAACTCCGGGAAGTTTAATTAATTCATCGAGTGTAGACGGCACCTGCCCGTTATATTTTTCTAAAAGAATCCGAGATGTCTTTATAATGTTTTTACTTTTATTTCTAAACAAACCACATTCCTTAATATCCTGCTCTAATTCTTCCCTATCCGCCGTAGCAAAATCTTCAGGCCCCCTATATTTCTTAAAAAGCCGACTTGTAACTTTATTGACCCTTTTATCAGTGCACTGGGCCGCCAGAATTGTGGAAATCAATAGCTGAAATGGATTTTCATAAATTAGGG
The DNA here is from genome assembly GCA_964389965.1 of uncultured Clostridia bacterium. GTDB lineage: Bacteria > Bacillota > Thermosediminibacteria > Thermosediminibacterales > Tepidanaerobacteraceae > DUNY01. The sequence goes on from CAYMGK010000025.1 coordinate 5,226, forward strand.
CTGTTTTAGCATTAGGGTATAGTTGCTCTAGTTCCGAGAGAATGGCGGATATACGATCTTTTTCACCATTATTTAATATAGCCTTATATTTTTCCGTCATACTTCCCACCTGTTCATTTTGCTCATCTATTTTATGCCGCTATTTTTGCCTTAAGGATTTCTTTTAATGTGTCAATTGCCTTTCTAAGCTGTATATCCTTTTCTGAATGAAGCTTTTCATATATAGCCTCGTCTAATATTGAGTAAAATTCCTTATCGGCAATACCGGTTGGGAAAATACCCGCCTTTTCTTGCAATTTGGCTACAGCTTGTTTAGTCCTCGGCCCGAAGACTCCATCCGGCATTGCATCTAATATATTCAGATACTTTAATCTTTGTTGTATACCTAACACGTCCAAACCAACATTCCCATAACTGAGTGTCCTTGTTTTATTTAAAGGAATAAAATCTTTAATTGGATTGGTTTTGTCTGTTTCAACAATAATATCAGGAATTATTCCTGTTTTGTTTATATTTGTACCGTTAGGGGTCGTATAATAAGCCGTAGTTAATTTGACACCACCTAATGCCCCCAAACTAAGAGTTCTTTGCACCATTCCCTTTCCAAAAGTTTTTTCACCTATAAGAATTGCCGCATTCCTGTCTTTTGCCGCCCCGGCTAATATCTCCGAGGCACTGGCAGAACCACCATTAACAAGTACTGTTAAATAAAACGGTGATTGCTCTAAATCAGAAGTATAGGATTGTGTTTTACCCCCTTTTGAAACTACATTTACTATAGGCCCTTTAGGAATGAAACGTGTGGCTACTTCAATAGCCTGGTCCAAGTAACCTCCTGGGTTATTTCGAATATCCAAAACTACCCCAATAACTCCACTTTTTTTGAAATGATCCAAGGTTTCATCTAAATTCACCACAGTATTTTCGTTGAATTCGCTGATTTTTATATATCCAATGCCTTGTCCTAGCACTTTTGAATCGACAGGATTTACTTTTATTATATCCCTTTCAACATCAAATCTTATCATTTGCTCTTGCCCTTCTCTTAAAACTCCTATATTTACTTTAGATCCTTTTTCACCTTTTAAGCGCTTTGATGCCTCGGCAGTAGAAAGACCTATAATAGTTTCACCGTCAATTTCAACAAATCTATCCCCTGACCTTATACCCACTTTTTCCGCAGGACTTCCCTCTAAAATTGAAACAGCAGTAACATATTTATCTCTTGAGGTAATCACCACCCCAATTCCCCCAAAATTGCCGCTTGTAGTCTCGTTAAATTCCTTAAATTCTTCCGGTGTGTAATATTCCGAATAGGGATCATCAAGGGCTTCAACCATTCCTTTAACAGCACCTCGTAATAACTCAATATCTTCAACGTCCTCAACGTAATTTGTCTTTAAAAAATCGCCCATTTGAATTAAGAAGTAAATCTCATCAGGTATCGTTCCCTCTGCGACAGCTACTCGACCATATGTAAGAGGGCCTAAAACGAGAAAAGGTATTAACAAAATTATTATAGTGCTTTTAAATAAATCACAATTTTTTCTCATATAAAAACCTTCTTCCAAAAATCTCAATGTCCTTATTCTAACACAAAACATGCTAGTTGTATAATATTTTTAAAAGCCCTCCAAAAGACTGGACTTACTTTATTAACCCGGCTTGTAAATCTTAAATGATGGATTTCTTTAATATCAAAAAGCCGAAAAACCTATTGGCTTTCAACTGTTTTGCATATTTTAGCTTACTTTTAATCACTGCAAAGTTGCCTTATTATTACTTAAATGGTTCTTAGTTTCAGATATTAATTCTTCCATGAGTTGCTTAACTGACACAATTTCTTTAATTTTATGCACACTGGTACCGGCAAATGCAAACCCTTCTTCCAAGTTCCCCCTTTGCGCATTAATCAAAGCATCTGCAATGCAGTAAGCCGCTTTAGCGGGATTGCATGGTTTTAGACAATTGCATAAACAGCGGATCGGTTTTTTATAACCTGCGGCAACATCTGCTAAAAATTTATTTTTTATTGCCCTGCCAATCATGCCAACAGGGCTATGTATTATCTGAACATCATTGAAATTTGCATTAATATATGCTTCTTTAAACTTATTAGCTGCATCACATTCGTATGTTGCTACAAAACGAGTGGCCATTTGCACTCCTGAAGCCCCCATTTTTATAAGGTCAGCAATGTCCTTGCCATTAAAAATGCCGCCGGCCGCAATAACAGGGATCTTTTTCTTATAAATCACTTCATAGGGTTTTATAGCTTCAAGCACATTTCTAAAAAGGTTATTCAGTTGAAAGGCGGGTTTTGAAATCTCACTTTCCGAAAACCCAAGATGCCCTCCTGCCAAGGGACCTTCGACTACAATCGCATCTGGTACAACGCCATAACGTCTGTGCCAGTTTTTACAGATTATTGCCGCCGCCCTTCCTGAAGAAATTATGGGGACATTTTTGGTATTTGAACCTATTGTAAATTTGGGCAATTTCAAAGGGAGGCCTGCTCCGGAAAATATTATATCTATTTTCTGTTTTACGGCTTCAATTGCCATTTCTTCAAAGTTATTTAAGACCGCCATGATATTTACACCTAATACTCCACCTTTACATATGTCACGAGCCTTTTTTATGTGCCACCTCAAGGCCTTAAGGTTGGCTTCTTTTTTATTTTTAAAATAATCCGGTTCATCGAAACCTATTTCCACTGCGGAAATAACCCCGATACCTCCGTTTAACGCCACATGACCAGCTAGGGACGAAAGGGATATTCCTACTCCCATGCCACCCTGCACTATTGGCACTTGTGCTATATACTCGCCGATCTTGAGATTCGGTAATTTCATTAAAAGACCTCCCTTGTAATATCTACTATTAGCACTTGATACTAATACTTTATTTTAGTATATATCTTATTTAGAAAAAAGAAAAGTAAAAGTACGTTCTTATTTTTTGTAAAAAGGATTTTTTGATTTTATACAGAAATAACTTTAAAGGAGACATGGAACTTATGATTAGCTTCTTTCGTCTATAAATGATAGTCAACGTATTTTAATTAGTAAAAAGGGGGTACCAATTTGCCGGTAATGAAACTAACCAAAATATCACGTAGCTACAGGAATGGCCAAGTCATCATTCAAGCCCTAAGGGATATAGATTTAAGTATCTATGAAAGCGACTTTGTTTCTATAATGGGTCCGTCTGGCTCTGGTAAATCAACTATGTTAAATATAATAGGCTGTTTGGATAGACCTTCATCCGGAGAATATGAAATTGCAGGTAAAAGGGTTGAAAAAATGAGTGATAATGAATTAGCGGACATACGAAATAGGCTCTTGGGTTTTGTTTTTCAAAGCTTTCACTTGCTACC
>CAYMGK010000025.1:8614-13148 GCA_964389965.1 uncultured Clostridia bacterium
ACTAATCTACCGTGGTTTAAACGGTAGGGAAAGACACATTCGCTCCATTGAAGCCCTAGAATCTGTAGGTTTACAGCAACGCATTCATCACCTGCCATCACAGCTTTCCGGTGGTGAACAGCAACGTGTTGCTATTGCTAGAGCTATCGTTGGAGCACCTAAAGTAATACTTGCCGATGAGCCAACAGGTGCTCTAGATTCAAAAACAAGTGAAGCCATTATGAATACTTTCCAAGAACTAAACAAGCAAAGGGGTATAACAATTGTCCAGGTCACACATGAAAAAAGCGTGGCGGAATACAGCCATAAAATATTTCATTTGCTCGATGGTAAAATTGAACGGGTGGAGGATGTGATGAATTAAATTTTAATTTTAGAAACTATTGATACATATAAGGAACCAAATTTGCATTTCAAAAAGACAAAAAAATAGGCCTTTTTAACCAAAGCTAAACTACATATGGAGGTTATGAAAAATGGCACAGCGTATAATGATGATTGCCCTAATACTTATAGTGGTAATAGGCGGTGGGTTTTATGCCTTTAAGGAACTTGTTCCACCACCATCTCAGGAAACCCAAGGTCCAATTTATTCTACAAAACCAGTAACACGGGGAAATATTTCCGTAGGAATAGATGTTACAGGCCCTTTAAACCCCTCCCGTTCCGGAAGCATACAGGCCCCCGGTGCAAGAAATCCCTATGAAATGCCAACGAGCGATATTCAATATACACTTGTGGAAATTCTAGTTGAGGAAGGTTCAACAGTTGAAATGGGGCAGGTTATTGCAAAATTAGCGGCTCCAGAACTACAGACACAGCTAAAAAGAGCAGAAGATGAGTTGAAAAGTGAAAGAAAATTTTTATCTGATTTAACAGGTTTACCCCCAGAAAGATCCTATGAAATAAACCCTTCACAGGGTGTCGTGCTTAGGGCACCTATAGATGGAAGGGTTTCAGGTTTATCGGTATCAGAAGGCAAAAAAGTAGAGCAAGGCCACATTGTCGCTAGGATTGTTGATGATTCGCGTTATGAAATCAATGCAAAAATCGATGCAAATGAGTTTATGCAAATCAAAGAAGGCCAAGAATTAGCAATAAAATTCCCTGTTTTCGATGGAATATATTTTGGCACTATTACAGATATAAATCCTAACCCTGTTCCTGACGATAGGGATAGCGAAGAAGAAAATCATGCAAGGGGATACGTTTATTGGATAACAGTAGAAGGGGAAAACCCAGGATTAGTTAGACCCGGCCTTAAAGCCTATATAGGTATACCGGGGGAAAATAGGGATACAACCAGAGTAAACTGGTTTTCAAGACCTTCAATAATTGAAGGCTTCGTTGATGAAGAAAGGGTGCTTTCTACAGTAGAAGCCATGGCAACAGAAGTCCATGTGAGGGAAATGCAGCTAGTTAAAAAGGGAGATGCAATTGTTTCTTTATCAGGTTCGGATGTCCGAAAAACCATAGAAGAAAAACTAGAAAAGATTAGTGAAAAAGAATTACAACTGGCCGAACTCCGAGCGAAAGCAGGTCAAATGGAAGTAAAAGCCCCCATGGACGGTGTAATAGCTAGTTGGGACACCCAGTTAGGGGCACAAATTAGACAGGGCGAATGGATGGGTTATGTGTTTAATACTAAAGATATGGGAATGTGGGTAGAAGTAGATGATATTGATGTACTGATGGTACAACAAGGTTCTCCTGTAACGGTTACAGTAGATGCCCTTCCGAACGAGACATTCGAAGGTGAGGTAATGCATGTATCTACAATGGGAAAAGATATGAAGGGGATTACACAATTTGCCGTTGATATTAGAGTTAAAGGCGGTCCAAACCTTCGACCGGGGATGCAGGCAAAAGCCTATATAGATGCCGGTAGTGCAGAGGACGTGTTACTTGTGCCTTTGGAAAGTATTTTTGAGGAAGATGGTATACAAAAAGTTGAAGTGCTAAAATCCGATGGTACCACCAAAGCAGTTGCTGTTAAACTGGGTTTGATGAATGACCGTGAGGCAGAAGTAAAGAGCGGTTTAGAAGAAGGGGAACAGGTGATAACTGGAAGTAGTGCTGATTTGCTTCCAAGCCAGCATATTGGCACCAAAGATTCTATAGTCCCTTCAAAAGACAGTGACAACGGTGATAACAAACAAAAAGAATAAAGAGTTTCGGCAACTAACTAAGGAGTGAATATAATGTTTAAATCACTGCGTATATACCCCACACTTACAAGGCTATGGTTTGCCGCTCGAATGGCCGCACATGGCATACTTGCACAGCCTTTGCGTTCAGCGCTCACCATTTTGGGTGTAGCAATTGGTGTAACCTCCGTTGTTAGTCTTATGGGGATTGGAGAAGGCGCAAGACAGGCTATTGTATCCCAATTTGAAAGCCTTGGCTCTAATGTCATAGCCATAAAGGCTAATGATCCCTCGGTGGAATTCGAACCAGACTTAGTACAAGATTTAGTAGAACGTGTAGATGGTATGGATATAGCAACACCAGTTGTCTATACAAATGCAACAATGCGGTGGCGAAGGGCCCGAGGCACAGCGGATATAATTGGGACAAACAGCAAGTTCCCTAATATCCGAGACCATGATTTAATAGCCGGCCATTTTTTTACTGAATTACACACATCACAGCGTTCACCTGTAGTCGTTTTGGGCTACAATATGGGAGCCGGTTTGGCAGGTGGCCGAAATCCTGTAGGTCAAGTTATAACTTTAGACGGCATAACATTTCGCATCATAGGTGTACTTGCTCCGAAAGGACTTGGGAAGGCCGAAGATATCGATGATAAAATTGTCATACCCTATACTACAGCACTTAAGATCGCCGAAAAAAAGAGTTTTGAAGAGATTTGGGGGAAAGCCGAAACACCTTTAAAAGCTGATCTTGCAGTAGTTCAACTTGGTAGGATTTTTAAAAGAAAACTCGGATTAGATCAAAATGCTCCTACAACCTCACCGGGAGGTGACGCAAATAGCGAAGGCGAAGGTATGCTGGAAGGACCCGATTCTACATCCGCAATGGAAATGGATATACCCTTACAAAAAAAAGATAATCCCTTACCTCAAGGTGGTGAGGATTTAATATCGATCACAAGCCTTAACCAATTGGTCCAAGAGGCCGACCAAGCCAATCGCGTAATGACACTTTTACTTGGCGGTATTGCTGCCGTTTCTCTTCTAGTAGGTGGTTTAGGAATAATGAATATCATGCTAGTTGCTGTCACAGAGCGAACACAGGAAATTGGCGTCCGTAGAGCACTAGGAGCGAAACAGACCGACTTGCTAATTCAGTTTTTGTTAGAGGCCCTTTATGTAAGTGGCATTGGTGCAATTGCTGGCACCGCCGGCGGCATATGGGGATTAAACGCTTTCGCTCGTCACGGGTTTGAAACAGCTATAAGCCTTGATGCCATAAAAATCGCCATAATTGTGGCCCTAGGCTCTGGGCTATTGTTTGGTATTTATCCGGCCGTCTCCGCATCATCGGTCCCACCTATAGAAGCCTTAAGAAGACATTAAAGTTATAAAATATAAAAAAGGTAGTGGTCTGATTCATCCACTACCTTTTTTATAACTTGACCCCTTTCATTATTACTTTAGAGAGTAACTGATTTTTTTCTAGTTTTACTTCCATTTCTTTTGCTTTCTTTATTAGAAAGTCAAAATACTCCACGGCTGCTCGTTTCCTCATTATGGCCAAATCCACTTCCTTTTGATTGTTCTGTGCCCATTGGAAAGCACTTTCTGCTAAATTGATTTCTAATAAAGCCTTTTCTATCTCCTTTATTACACTTTCCCGGTTTTTATGACAGTTGTCAGGCTTTTTTGCCATAACAACCTCCCCCTATTAAGTTTATAATATATCTTATGCAAAAAAAGTAGATATTTGCAAAAAAAGCCATGCAAAGTTGCACGACTTTCTTTGGAAATTCTAATTCTGAAACACCCTTAGCTTTGTATTAAGAATATCCGTCACACAAATCCTGACATTTCATTAATTGGGTTTTCTAGAAAAAGCCTTATTTAAAAACGCCCTAACGTAGCCTACCAAATATAAGGAACCTGCAAAAACAACCATATCTTCGGGCCTTGCCAAAGAATTTGCAAGTTTAATTGCATCTTCTATATTTTCTCTGGAATATACTTTTATCATATCATTGCAAAGACTTTTGGTAATATAAGTATCGTCACTATTTACTTGTGAAACAGAATCATTAAAAATGCAGGATATTTCATTGGATAACTCGGTGGAAGACAAAGCCCTCGGATTATAGGGTGCAGTTGAAATTATAATATCAGCTAAGGGCACTATATCCTTTAGTATGTCTTTATAGTCTTTATCTTTTAAAATACCTAACACCAGTATTTTCTTCTTATAACTAAAATATTGAACCAAGGTCTGTTTTAATGCTTTAATTCCTGCAACATTGTGTGCACCATCTAAGAGGACCGTAGGATTTTGACTAACTATTTCCATTCTACCGGGCCACTTGGCTTTTTCAATCCCGGAATAA
>CAYMGK010000025.1:13158-15120 GCA_964389965.1 uncultured Clostridia bacterium
ACCCAGGATAGCCAAAGTCAAACCTCCTACTATAATCCCGGAATAAATAGCTTCCTTGGCAATATTAATACCACTAAGCTGTTCAACTGCACCGACTGCTGTTGCAGCATTGCCTAATTGGTGCCTTCCCAGGAGCCTAAGTTTAAGACCTTGAAAGACATTTCGAGGGGTATTTAGTTCAAAGATTGTATTCTTAATATTATCATTGACCAATCTATAACTAATCGCATTTGGGGGTGTCTTGAAATCTGTGTTAATGACCTTAGTTAAACAACACCCGTTGGAATTACTAATTTTCTCGATTTCTTGCATTACTTCATCTTCCTGATGCCCAGATACTACGGGAATACGTGGTTTGATAATCCCACATTTTTCCCGAGCTATCTCTGTCAAGGTTTTACCTAAATACTGCTGGTGGTCAAAACTAATAGGTGTTATAACACTTACTACCGGTGTCACTACATTTGTCGCATCGAGTCTGCCACCCATACCCACTTCCAACACTAAAAAATCTACTTCCTTTTCCTTGAAATAACTAAATCCAATTGCGGTAATCACTTCAAATATCGTAGGGTAGCCTAATTTGTTTTCTTGCATGTATAATACCTTTTCGCGCACTTTTGAGGTAAGTCTTGCCAAATCGTCATTAGGGATATTTTTTCCATCGACCCGTATTCTCTCATTGAAGACCTCCAAATATGGAGAGGTATAAATGCCGACACGATAATTTGCTGATCTGAGGATGGAATCAATCATCGCACAAGTGGAGCCTTTACCATTTGTACCTGCAACATGTATTGTTTTTATACCTTTATGAGGGTTTCCAAGAAGCTCCAAAAGCCTAGTAATGTTGTTAAGACCTAATTTTGAACCAAATACCTTAAGACCCAAAATAAAGTCCAACGCCTGCTTATAGTTTAGCATGTATATTTTACCTTTCTTTTGAGAATTAGTAGTATGAAAAAATGCCATCGGGGCTTTTACATGGCTTGTAAAACTGTTATTTGTATGAAATAAAGCTATTTAAAGCCATATGTTACCTGGGTTTCTACAATTGTCACTTAGATAAATCAGTCATCATTTTTAGACGCTGTTTTACTTTTACAAGCATTTCCTGGTAATCCCTTTGTTTTTGTTGCTCTTTTTTTACCACATCTTTAGGAGCCTTTTCCAAGAACCCTTTATTACACAGTTTCCTAGCGGCTCTCTTAATCTCATTTTCTAGATTTTCCTTCTCTTTTTTCAATCTTAGAACTTCGGTGTCGATATTCACTAACTCTTCCATTGGTATAAATATTTCGGCACCTTTAATCACACAAGATACAGCCTTATGTGGAATTTCGGAAGTTTCGACTATGAATTCCATTTCCGACACTTTCGCTAGCCTATAGATTATTTCCAAATTACTTTTCAAAATATCTTTTAGTAAATCATCATTTACACGTACAAATATTGTAGTTTTCTTGCCTTGCGGAACATTCATTTCTGCTCGGATATTTCTAACTCCCCTTACTGCATCCATTATTAATTCCATTTGTTCAGAATCTTCAAACTCCCATTCTTCCTTAAATTTAGGCCAAGGTGCTGTCATGATACTTTTGCCTATATGGGGAATATACTGCCATATTTCTTCAGTGATAAAAGGCATGAATGGGTGTAGGAGTTTTAACGTCTGCTCAATTACAGTGTATAAAACCTCTTGAGTGCACCGTCTAGTTTCAATGACCCCGCTGTTTAAGTCTATCTTCGCCATTTCTATATACCAGTCACAAAACTGATTCCAAAAAAAATCATAAATTTTCTGGGCGGCCATTCCAATCTCAAATTTTTCAAGGGAATCTGTCACATCCCGTGTTACATCATTGATTTGTTTTAATATCCAACGATCCTTTAAAGCTAACTTATCTATATGAATTTCATTAGGTTCAAATTTTTTTAAATTCATCATAACGAATCTAGAAG
>CAYMGK010000026.1:0-2125 GCA_964389965.1 uncultured Clostridia bacterium
CAGATCCAAAACATCCTTTAATTCCTTCAGCCTCTCATCGGAAATCTTCTCAGCCGCCCACTTAGCCGCAAGACCTTCGATCATCTTCCGAATAGTATAAATATCCTCAATGTCCTGAGCAGATACACCTTCAACAACAACACCTTTATTGGGAATACTTGAAACAAGGCCTTCAAGCTCTAATTGCCTGATAGCCTCCCTTATTGGAGTCCGGCTAACACCTAATTCCTTTGCCAGTCTCATTTCAATCAAACTCTCACCCGGTTTATAAACTCCATTGAGTATTGCGTTTTTCAGTCGGTTGTATATTTTGACCCTAAGGGAATGACCGGAATCTTGTAGATCAGTTATCATTGAATAACCTCCCTTAATTTTACGAAAAACTCTACATTAATTGTACTACATATCAAGTGTTTTTTAAAGGGAGTACTGTCTTTTATTTATTTTTTCCTAATCGCTTTGATTCCCGCAGAGGCGGCAATTAAAACTGGATCATATACTGGTGCAACTGAAGGCGCATAAGCTAGGTCAAGTTGATTAAATTCGTAAACCGTCATACCCGCAGTTATAGCGGCTACAAAAATATTAATTCTCACTCCTGCACTTTCACCACCAACCAATTGACCTCCAAGGATCCTTCCGGTCCCCTTGTCTAGAATAATTTTTACATGAATTGGTTTGGAACCATAATAATCAGCTTTGTCTCTATGAGTTATTGTGGCAGAAACAGCCTCAAATCCGACGTTTTCAGCTTGTACTTCGTCAAGTCCTGTTGTAGCCGCATATATTTCAAATATCTTCATAACTTGAGTCCCGAGGACTCCGGGAAAAGTGGCATTACCCCCGGATATATTTTCACCTGCAATTTTACCCTGCTTATTTGCTATAGTGCCCTGGGAGAGGTACATTGGTTCTTTTGTTATAAAATGATAGGTTTCCGTACAATCACCTACAGCCCAAACACCGGGGATATTTGTGCGCATATAGTCATCTACTGTAATACCACCTCTGGACCCTGTCTTTATTCCGGCAGCCTTGGCAATCACTGTATTAGGCCTTACACCTGCCGACACCAAAACCATATCGACATCAAAGCTCCCTTTGCCCTCAGTCTCTACACGGAGCCCATTGTCATTTAAGTTCTCGAATTTAACAACTTTTGTATCCTTGTAAAGCCGGACTTGGTTTTTATGTAGCTCATCTTCAATTATTCCTGAAAACTTTGAATCGAGTTGTGGCAATATTTCCGGCAACATCTCTAAAACAATGACTTCAATATTCCAATTTCGTAAAGCCTCCGCCAATTCAAGACCTATAAACCCGGCCCCAAGTATGGCCACCTGTTTTACTTTTTTTGATGATATAAATTCTTTGATTTTTAGCCCATCATCTACATTCCTTAAAGTAAACACTCTGTCATCATCTATACCTGGTATAGGGGGCATAATAGGTATTGCGCCCATGGCAATCGCCAGATGTTTATATTGATGTTCCGAGACCTTCCCTGAAGTTAAATCTTTTGCGATTACAGACTTGTCTTTTATATTTATCTTTGTAACTTCATGCAATGTTTGAACATTTATATTTCGCTTACTTCTCATATATTCTGGTGTGTATGCAATAAGATTTGAGACATTCTTAACCTTATCTCCTATGTAATAAGGTAGGCCACAGGACCCGTAAGAAATGTACCCAGTGCGCTCAAAAACTGTTATGGGAAGTGATGGATCCCCACGTCGTGCTCGGGCCGCTGCACTCATACCTGCGGCAGTCCCACCGATTACTATAAGTTGTTTGCTCATATGTATCCTAGCCTCACAATTCCCAATACCCTTGATCATGTTGTATTGCCAAGATTTATCCGATCTTTCCCATGAACCTATTGTGAAACTAGGTTTTCACCCCTCCCTTTGCTTTTAGGCCTAATATTATCAGTATGCATTTTGTGAGACGGCACCTGTTTGACTTTTATTGGCTATGATTACTTTTGGCCGTATTTATCAATAACACCCATTTCCTTCATTAAATTCCTTAACTCGTCAAGCTTCTCTCCTTTTAGCTCAGGATATGGCTTGCGAAGTTTTCCTGCCGGAAGACCCAGGATTCTCAATGCCGCTTTGATAAC
>CAYMGK010000026.1:2135-2574 GCA_964389965.1 uncultured Clostridia bacterium
ACAGAGCCTCAAGTAAAGGATAGTATTTAAAATATAATTCCCTGCTTTCTTTTACTTTATCAATACTATCCCAAGGCCTTGCGATGAGGGCCATTTCCTCAGGAATAATGTTACCGCCAATATTGGCAGCACCATGACCACCAATAGCCAAAGTCGGTAAAACAATGGAGTATTTCGGAAAATCACAGCACAGTATATGGACCCTATCACCAACCCGCCTTTTCACTTCTACTAAATGCTGCACACTTGACATAGCTTCTTTATCAGCTACAAAATTCGGGCATTCATCGGCTAACCTGCCAATAGTCTCCGGCTCAATGAAAATTCCCACTCTACTGGGATTATTGTAAATACCTACTGGAATAGATACGGATTTAGCACATGCCAGCAAATGCTCAGCAAGAGCAGTCTGCGGCGGCAGTAAGTAGGGCGGCGCAGT
>CAYMGK010000026.1:2584-9234 GCA_964389965.1 uncultured Clostridia bacterium
ATTGTTTCCTCAGTAGTGGGGAATGTAGCCCCAAAAAATACTGGAATCTTACCTTTGGCATATTTACTCAAATGCCTTACAATCTCTTTTCTTTCATCCGCTGTAAGCATAGTAACTTCGCCGGCAGACCCCATTACGAGTAAAGTCGAAGTCCCGTGGTTTACATGGTGGTCAATTAACACCTCAAACCCTTTCCAATCAATTGTCCCTGATTCATTAAAAGGAGTAGGTATGGCCACCCATGACCCTATCGGTTTATACATATTGTTACCTCCTTGTTTAGATATATTATAAGTATTCTATAGGTCATACAAATTTCCTTTTTCCAGTATGGGAACGAAAAAGTACAAGCCCGTCCATTGGTATTTAGCTACGCTTTTTAAAATTTATGAAGTGAAAACACGAAATGTGAAATGTAAGTTTCCCCACTATTAATAAAGAGTGGATTTCTCCACTCTTTACCTTTTACGCTATTTACAAGTTTAAAATTTAAGCATTTTACTTACGATATCCTCATATTGGAATAAACCACCTAAACCCCCCGTATGCACAAAGAGCACATTTGAACTTTCAGGAATTGTCTTTTGCCTAACTAAATCCATAAGACCATAAAATCCTTTTCCGGTATACACTGGGTCAAAGTAGAATCCCTCCTGTTTTGCCACATAGCGAATTATATCTAAAACTTCATTTGCTATAGTACCATAACCTCCAAAACCATATCCGTCTATTGTAGCGGCTTCTATTTCCCTTTTGCTTATACTATTTCCCTGGATGTCTAACATAGCAAGTATTTGTTTGACTAATTCATATACATCATTAAGAAGTTCTTCTCTTGGATCACCAACACCAATATTAATTACTTTGGTTTTAGGGGCTAACAGTTTAAAACCTAAAGTGATACCGGCTTGGGTCCCACCACTACTGGTGGCTGCAACCACATAATCGAAGTTTAAATCTTGCTCTTCACATTGCTCAATAATTTCTATGGCACCTTGGATATATCCCATAGACCCTATGGGATCGGAACCTCCTACTGGAATTATAAGTGGCTTTTTACCTTTCTTTATTAATTCACTTTCTACATCTTTCATAAACACTTTTAATTCCCCACTGGTTTTTACATCAAATACTCGAGTATCGGCGTCAATAATCTTATTCATAAAATAATTGCCTTTGTTTTCTTCTGTACCTCTTAATACCAATACTACATCTATCCCGAGTTTCCTTGCCGCGGCGGCAGTTTGAAGCGCATGGTTAGAGTGCAATGCACCGGCGGTAATGACAGTATCATATTTGAATTTTAGGGCTTTTCCCATAATAAATTCGAGTTTTCTCGTCTTGTTTCCCCCTAATGCAAGGCCACTCAGATCGTCTCGCTTTACATATAGATTTACGCCAATATCTTTGCTTATATTCTTCGCGTAAACAATAGGTGTAGGCCCCCACATTAGCTTAGTTCGTGGAAGTTGTTTGAGTTTTTCTTTAAGACTTTTGATGTTCATCGTTGTTCTTCCCCCGTTTTTAAATCCAATGGTATTCTTCTGTTGTTTTTAATTAATTACATATGGTTTATCCGCTTTATTTAACACAGAAACAATCATGCCCCATTGATACAATACCCCTATAATATCAGCATTAATTTAAACTACCAACTGTAAACTCCTTATTTTTCAATTATTTTAACAGACTAGGCAGCCACATAGTGAATCCGGGAAAAAATGTAACAACAAGAAGAGCGGTTATTAACGGTACATAAAGGGGCACTAGTTCTTTCAAAACTTTGTCAGGGCTAATTTTACCAACAGCACAAACCGTAAATATCCCTACACCAACAATTATATTGGTTTTGCTATTCCTATGAAATGATAGTTTATGCATATAAAGGCCACAAATTTACTTCTTAACATCTAATCAATGGTTACGTCCCTTCTTTGCGCCCTTCCCGTAATACCAAAATAACACGGATTTCACCAAAGCTTAAAATTCTTCTTCGGCTTATTTTAATATATGTCATTATTATATCACAAGCACATTTGCTTTTGTGAACCGTTCCTTGTTAAAAGTTCGCATAGGATTTTGCCACTTAATTGTAACCCCACTACATGGTGAAAGATAAAGCCCGCTTTGTGCGGGCTTTGTCTTTACTGTCTTATTGGAATTGTTTGGTATTACCTCTACATTTCGACTTTATTGCTATTTTTCTAGCTTATTTATGCGGATTTCACAAAAGTCATCTCCATCGGCTATGGTCTTACCAAGTTCAAACGTAAATTTGGGATAAGTGCTTATGATGCCCCTATCGCCATCCATTGCAATGTCGCACAATTCAGAGATATCTTCTTTTGTCAGGCCAAGCCTTAGCCACGCGTTAACAAGTGGGCAATAGTGAAAGTCTATGTAAAGACGTTTATCATCACTTTCTCTGATTTCCATTTCAAAAGCATCTATGACGTCTTTATTTGCAAATGCAGAAGCGAATTCCTGTAGATCATCGGTGCGGGGATATTTGTTATTACCATGGAAAATTCCACATCTCTTAATAGCTTCATGGGCAAAAGATGTGTCAATACCTCTTTTTTTTGCCTCATCAATAAGAAGTGCTCCCCAGGTGGCTCGGTGTTCTATGGCATTTCTTAAAAGAACAATCCTGTCACTTTTTTTTGTAGGCTTATTTTTAATCAATACTTTTACCTCCCTATTAAAGTTGTTATTAATAAGATGATTTATAATGTAATTGCATAGACATTCTATCTGGTAGCTCATAGTAATAGCTCCCGGATCAAGATGACCGACTCCCTTATTAATCTGATAACTGGCGCGGCCTTTTACTGCTTCCATGTCCCTAGTTGCATAAGCGCCATTTAGCGCGGCCTCTTTTACAAGTTTTATAATTTCCAAATTACCTACTCCTGAAGCCAGTGATTCTTTATAGACCTGTACAGCAGGATATAGACTGTCTATCATGGTTTTAAAACCAGGTTTTGCTTCACCACGTTCCATCATATCTATAACCATAGCTTCTAAGGCAACACAAAGATCTCGACTATCTATATTTTCCTTGCCAGAAACGGCCTTGGACGCCGCCATATACGCACCACCGTAGAGAATCCCAGAGCTACCCCCGATTTTACTCATCATTAGCATTCCAATTTTGTTGAATGTTTTATAAATGGGTATGTTTTTTAGATTATCGGCATTTTCAACAAGACTTTGAAAACCCGCATTGATATTTACCCAGTGATCCCCATCGCCTGTTGCAGCATCTAAACTAGTAATGTAGTCTTTTTTCTCATATATCCGTTTTGAAACAATCTTAATATATTTTACATAATCTCTAGAAGTAATTATGAAGCTCATAGCAATACCCCCTAACAATTAGACCCTAAATGCAGGGGTTTCACATTTAAAATCTAATAGATCTTTTAATTCTTGGTCCAATTTTAAAAGAGACACAGAACAGCCGGCCATCTCTAAAGATGTCATGTAGTTACCTACAAAGGATTTGTGAATTTTGATATTTTCCCTAACTAAAATATTTTCTACTTCATTATAAAGGATATACAGTTCCATTAAAGGGGTTCCGCCTAAACCATTCACCATAACCGCAACTTCACTTCCCGTAAATTCATAATCATCAAGTATACGGTTGACAAGCTTTTCGGCTATCGTTTTAGCTTGGGTAAGTTTTTCGCGGTATATTCCCGGTTCGCCGTGTATACCCATTCCGATTTCTATTTCATCTTCGGCAAGTTTAAAACCTGGTTTTCCCGCAGCAGGGAGAATACATGGGGTCATCGCCATTCCCATGCTTCTAACGTTGTCCACGGTTTTTTGTGCCAGTACTTTAACCTCTTCTAAACTTTTACTTTGCTCAGCAGCGGCACCCGCAATTTTATGTACAAATATAGTACCTGCAATCCCTCTTCTACCAGTTGAGTAAGTGCTTTCAGGAACAGCCACATCATCTTTTACTATCACATAGTCCGTTTTTATCCCTTCGGCGTCCGCTAGTTCTCCCGCCATCTGAAAATTCATCACATCTCCCGAGTAGTTTTTTATAATCATAAAAACTCCGGAACCGCTATTAGCCAATTCAATACCCTTCAAAATCCTATTTGGTGGCGGTGAAGCAAATACATTCCCGGCTACGGCAGCATCAAGCATCCCATATCCGACGTAGCCGGCGTGAGCAGGTTCGTGTCCACTCCCCCCTCCTGAAATAACTCCGACTTTATTTTGCTTTTTCTTTTTTCGGGAAATTACCTCGACGTCTACACCACTGTATACAACTTCAGGATTTGCCTTTGCAAGCCCTAGTAGCATTTCTGAAACTACTGCATTAGGGTCATTAATTATCTTTTTCATACAAAAACCCCTTTCTCTTTGGTTTTAACCACCAAGGTAAGCATTTCTAACGCGGTGATCTCCTAGTAGCTTTTGAGCGTTGCCTGAAATAACAATTTTGCCTGTTTCAAGAACATACGCCTGGTGAGCAATGGAAAGAGCCATATTGGCATTTTGTTCTATTAACAATATTGTCGTACCCTGCTTGCTTATCGATTCGATTAACTCAAATATCATCACAACAAGATTTGGTGCAAGGCCCATTGAAGGTTCATCGAGCAATAAAAGTTTGGGTCTACACATAAGGGATCGCCCAATTGCAAGCATTTGCTGTTCCCCACCCGAAAGCGTGCCAGCCGATTGTTTAAATCTTTCTTTTAATCTAGGAAATAAATCATATACGCGCTCAAAAGACGTTTTTATTTCCTTTTTACTGTCCCTTGTATACGCACCAAGCACAAGATTTTCTTCTACTGTCAATGATGGAAAGACCTCACGACCTTCGGGCGAGAGGCTTATGCCCATTTTTACTATTTTATGGGGCATCATGTTAGTAATATTCACGCCGTCAAAAGTAATTGAACCCCTAGATGTTTTTACTAGGCCAGTTATTGCACTAAGAGTGGTAGACTTGCCAGCACCGTTTGAACCGATAAGTGCCACAATTCCCCCCTTTTTCACCTTTAAGGAAATACCTTTTAATGCATGTATGGGCCCATAAAAAACATTGAGATTCTTAACTTCTAACATGTTTTCGCTCCCTTCCCAAGTAGGCTTCAATAACGCGTCTGTTATTAGCAATTTCCTTTGGTAAACCGTCGGCAATAAGTTTGCCATGGTCCAGTACATAGATGCGATCTGATATTTTCATTACAACATTCATATCATGTTCAATTAAAAAAACTGTAAAACCTTCATTTTTCAGTTTTCGTATAAACCTAAGTAGCTCCTCAGTTTCATATGGATTCATACCGGCAGCGGGTTCATCGAGTAATAAGAGTTCCGCATTAGTTGCAATTGCACGGGCAATTTCAACTTTTCGTTGTTCACCATAGGGGAGGTTTTCGGCATAACTATTAATATGTTCACCTAAGCCTATATTTTCAAGTATTTTAATAGCTTGAACTATTTTTTTAATTTCCTCGTTTCTATATTTTTTTGTCCTAAATAATTCGTCAAAAAAACTATACTTAGTGTGGATATGTGTACCAATAAGAACATTTTCGATTACTCGTAGTTTCGGAAAAAGACGTAGATTTTGAAATGTCCGGGATATGCCAAGTTCTACAATCTCTTGAGGCGTCTTTTTATCTAGTTTGCAACCTTTAAACTTCATTGAACCAGAAGTAACTTTATAAATACCAGTTAGCATATTAAAAACCGTTGTCTTACCGGCTCCATTTGGTCCAATTAAGCTAACAATCTCACCTTTGTTAACATGAAAACTAAAATTCTCAACAGCGAGAAGACCTCCAAATTGCATAGAGATTTTTTCAACATTTAAGAATCCCATTTTGTTCACTCCCTTACCCTTGGAAGTTACCACTGTAGTTTTGATTAGTTTTAGGTTTTCCGAGCTCCTTTTGAGTTTGTTTTGTAAACTTGTAAGGAAGGGTAGACTGCCATCCGAGTACCCCTTGCGGTCTAAATTGCATCATAAAAACCAACAGTAGACCATATATCACAAAACGCCATTCGTTAAGGAAGCGAAATACTTCTGGAAAAAGAAGAAGCAGTGCAGAACCGAAAACCATTCCGCGTATTGTTCCTAACCCCCCAACAATTACAACACTTATTATGAGTACTGACGTATTGAAAGTAAAATTTGTCGGTTCAATATAGCCATTATTAATAACACTATAAAATCCACCCGCAATTCCCGTGATAAATGCCGATAAAACAAAAGCTAGTACCTTATATCTGGATGTTTTTATACCCATCATAGTAGCCGCAAGTTCATCATCTTTAATTGCTAGGAAAGCGCGACCAGTTTTTGAATTTTTTATAAGTGTACAGACTACTCCAGTTAATATCGTAAGTACAAGGATAATTAAATAGAACCCGCCGTTTTGCAAGTTAAACGTAAATCCAAATAACTTTGGTTTCGGTATATTTCGAATACCATAGTTGCCATATGTCACAGATTCCCACTGTTTTAAAATCATTTGAACAACTTCACAAAACCCCAGTGTTACTATGGAAAGATACGTCCCGGTAAGTCTTAGTGAAGGTAGCCCTAGTAGCAAACCTACAAATGCCGAAAGGATGCCCCCCGCAAGTAATGACACCCAAAAATTCCAACC
>CAYMGK010000026.1:9244-14948 GCA_964389965.1 uncultured Clostridia bacterium
CCCGCATCAACCTGCAGGAGTGCACAGGTATATGCTCCTATGGCATAAAAACCTGCATGCCCTAAGGAGACTTGACCTGTGTATCCTATTAACAAATTAAGCCCCATGCCAAGCATAGTATATAATGTTATCATTGTTAAAAGGCGTAAAATCACGCGGGAAAGACCAATGAATGGCACGGAAAATACCATGGTACCAAACAATATTGCAAAAAATATTTTATTTCGGTCGAGAAAGTGTTCAAAAATATATAACATACTATTTTTATCAGTCTTCGGTGTGTCCATAATCTATACCTTTGTAACCCCTTTCTTCCCGAAAATACCTGTGGGTTTAATAATCAGAATAATTATCAATATAACAAATGCCATAGGATCTCTCACATTGCCTCCAATATACTGAGCTGCTATACATTCTGCAACTCCTACAACAAGACCCCCCACTACAGAACCATGCAATATCCCTATGCCACCGACGACAGCGGCAGAAAAAGCTTTTAATCCAATCAGTGACCCCATTGTAGGCGATATCACTTGATAATATCCACCAATAAGCGCCCCTGCAATGGCAGCCGATACCCCACCTATAAAGAATGTAAATGATATTACAAAGTTAACATCTATACCCACAAGGTTGGCCGATTTAATGTTTTGTTCGGTGGCTCGCATAGCGAGGCCAATTTTAGTCTTATTTACAAGAAATGTCAATGACAGAAGCAATGCTATTGCGACAAAAAACATTATTATCTGGCTACTTTGTATGGTGATATTGCCAATCATGATATTACCGAATAAATTTAAGGAAGGAAAACCTTTCTTTTCACTAGTAAAGATATATTCGATAGATAGAAAATTTTGGATAATGAACGAAACCCCTACTGTAGTAATGAGCGTAGCAATTGGAATTGATTTTTTTTTCCTTAAGGGTTCTAGTGCCGTTTTATCAATTAACAATGCCAGAAAACCCGATGCAATTATGCTAAGAATAATAGCAGAAAATAACCCGAACTTTAAAGAAACAAAGAAATAAACCATATAAGCCCCAAAGGCATAAACAGTGCCATGCGAAAAGTTTATCAGCCTAAGAACTCCGAAAACCATAGAGTAGCCGACGGCTATCAAAGCATAAGCCATGCCAAGGGCTAGGCCGTTAATTACAGTGCCTAAAAGTACCTGCATATGCCATTAAACAAGTTGATGATAATGTGACAAGTTGCCATCAACTGCTCTCCTTTCCTTGAAATGTAAAACTAAGTGAGCACAAATTTAGAAAGGTCCATAATTTTCGGAGGAGAGGTCACGCCCCTCCCCCAATAGAAATGATTTTATTTACTGAAAATCTGCGAGAACAAAAGCACCGTCTTTAACCATGATTTTCGTAAAAACTTTGTTAGCATCTCCTATTTCATCAAAAGTAGTATAACCAGACATACCGTCATATTCTGTTTCGTACATAGCGTCCTTTATGGCTTCCCGATCGAGTTTCCCTGCGCGTTCCATTGCCTCTAAAAGTATACCTACAGAATCATAAGCCTGTGTGGTTAGGGCAGATGGGGCAGATCCGTATTTGTCGTTATATTTGTTTACGTATTCCTGAATTTTTTCATCAGGATCGCCGGCGAAAAACGAAACAGGGGCATAAATACCTTCTGCGGCGTCTTTTGCAATAGAGATTAAATTTTCCGTGTATGCATTTGAGCAACCTACAAGCTTAACATCATAATCGCTATTTTTACAGGCAACAGCAAAAGGTGCAAGCGTTCCATACATACCGGCGACCATGATCACTTCTGCATCCGAAGCCTTGAAGTTCGAGATTTCGGTGGCAAAATCAACTGCTTCCGTTGATACTTGCTGGCGAAGAACAAAGTTTCCACCCATGGCTTCGATATTTTCTTCCATTGCGTTTCCAGCGGTTTGACCCCACTCGGTATCTATAGAAAGAACGCCTATGTTTTTAGCACCAAGGTCCTTTACGGCAATTTCGGCTCCGGTTTTGGTCTCGACAATGATGACGGTGTTGTTTCTAAAAATATAGTCACCGATTTTAGAATAATCTGCGTGGGATGATGTGGGGCTAATGTTTATGTATTGTGCTTCTTGATATGTGGGGGCGGCTACCATACAAATTCCCGAGGCAAAATGACCAATAACCCCCCAAATATTTTTATCAGATGCTATTTTTTCGGCAATAAGTTTAGCTTCATCGGAATCCGATTTGTCATCGTATTTAACGATTTCTATTTTGTATTTTGAGTCGCCTATTTCAACTCCGCCTTTTTCATTCCATTCTTCGGCCATCAAATCCGCCGCATTAGCAAAACCAATACCGTATTCTGCATTATCTCCGGTCATTGGTGCTGCAACGGCAATTTTCACCACCTTAGAGTTATCATCCACTTGAGTCTTGCCACATGCACTCAGACTAAAAAGCGCCATGGCAATCAGTAAAAGAATGGCTAAGAATCTTTTCATACTCATCTGAATTCCCCTTTTTGGGGATTCTCCCTCCTTTTTCGTTTTTTATATATTTCATGGTTAGGTGAAAGCAAAAATCACCAAACCTTAAAATATCATGTATTGTTTTAGAGTAAGGTTATAGGGTTTTATGGTAAATGATTGCTATTAGTTGCTCGGTGTTCATTGTGTTGATGGGCTAGCTTAATAAAATTAAGTCTTCGATCTTGACGCACATTAGATTGGTGTATTCATCAAGCCTCCTCCTTGTTATTTTTTTGTTAATGTACATCGAAGTAAACAACTTTATAACCGCAGAATCTTATTATTGTCTGTCATATAAAACAACATACAATGATAGACATTAGAATTTACGGACATTTCCCTAGCATTACACCTAGAATAGTCTCATCTGTGTTTTTCATGCCCTCTGTGGATACCTTGCCTAAATTTTGAATGGTTTTTTCGGCTGTTACATCTACAATTCCATCATCTGCGGAAATGACAATATCATTTAAAGCCATTATTGCAGATTCTAAAGCAGCGGTGGCTGAAATAGATAATTTAAAGGCACAACCGGGCTTTCCACCATCGCAGATTATTCCTGCTAATGTGCCAACTGTATTTTTGATAGCCCCTTCTATTTGTAAAAGACCACCGTTGAGAACATATGCAATTCCAGCACTTGCACCAACTCCGGCTGCTACACCGCATCCACAGACAGGAGAAAGAATACCTGTGTAGCTTTTTACAAAAATAGTAACTAATAAACTCAGAGCCACGGCCCTTACGAGCTTTTCTCTATCCACTTGTTTCTTTTCACCCACAGCGATAACAGGTAATATGGCAGTAAGACCATGGTTGCCACTACCGGCACAACTCATAACAGGAAGGGGGTATCCTGACATTCTTGCATAGCAGGCGGTGGCAGTAAGATATTTTGCGTAATCACTTACGTCCATATCATGTGCACTAATCCCCCGGCTTAAGATGTTCCCGTATTTGCTTTTCATGCCAGCTTCGGCTATTTTTTTATTCATACCAATGCCCTGATTAACCAAATCAAGTTGTTTTATATCTATTTGATCTATAAATTCAACCAAGCCTTTTACACTTGTTTTCTTAATACTATCCATTAATGAAATGTCATTTGCCCTTATTTCTTCTCTTTTAAATACAGTTTGGCCGTTTTTTTCTATGAGCACTATATTGTCGTGCTTGCTATTTATAACTACTTTAGCAACTTCTTGACACCCTGTAACTTCCACCTCTATATATAAATCAATTATGCCCTCCGCTATAACAACATCAATTATGTCATTCTTTACTATTTCCTTTGCCTGCAATATGTCATCTTTGGTTATATCCCTTAGCACTTCAAGATTATATTTGGATTTGCCCGCTACCATGGCTAACGCTGCAGCAATATGCAAGCCTTTTTCTTCAGTGCCGGGAATTCCTACAGAAAGCGCATTTTTAAATACATTTCTGTCAACCTTAATTTTTATTTTGTTCGGTATGTGTGCAAGAGTTTCTTTGGCTTTTGCCACCGCTAAGGCAACTGCAATTGGTTCTGTACAACCAAGCGCGGGAGTTACCTGGTCTTTTAATATGTCTAATAAGATTTTGTCTACCATAACGTATGACGCCCTTCCCTGATTTATAAACTATATTGGATGCAAATCACATGCCAAATAAACTTAAATCATGGGACGGAATAAGGCAAACCGACTGCCCTTAGGCGAATCCAAGCTTTACAATATTGTGGTTTATGAGTTGGAATAATTGAAAATACCAGAAGTTTTATCATAAATGACAAAATCGTTCTCAAATATGGAAATAGCCACAATGAGGGCATTGGGATACTGTTTTGCAATTGTATTTCAAAATATTTTTCTCATTTATGATAAAGTATGGCTAAGTAGTCATTGTCCCCTAAAACTGTTTTTGCCCTCCTTAATGGTGGTTAATCAGAAAAATCCAATTCCTTTAGTTTGCGGTACAGTGTAGCAGTGCTTATATCGAGTTTTTTAGCAACTTTTTGTTTAGATTCAGTATCATGACCATAGCGATTTATTAAATCTTCTATCACGCTTTTTTCATATCTTGCAACCATTTCTTTTAGGCTACCTTTCACTTCTATATTATCGTAACTTTCCTTTTCACCCACTTTTTTAAGAAGGGTCCCTTCTGTCAAGAACTCATCCTTTTCAAAAATAACACCGTATTCAATTAGATTTTCCAATTCCCTTACATTCCCCGGGTATGGATGACTCGACAATATTTTTTTTGCCTCCTTTGAAATTCCTTTGAGTTTCTTTCGGTGGATCTTTTTGTATCGGTTGAAAAATATCTCAGCTAGTTCTAAGATATCTTGGGGGCGTTCCCTTAAAGGTGGAATCTTAATCGGAACAACATTTAGTCTGTAAAACAAGTCTTCACGGAATTCACCTTTTTGCACCATTGCAAGTAAATTTCTATTCGTTGCGGCTATTATTCTTACGTCAATTTTTATTGGTGATATTCCACCGACTCTGAAAATCTCCCTTTCCTGTAGCACCCTTAAAAACTTCACTTGCATATGAAGGGGCAAATCTCCAATCTCATCAAGAAATATTGTGCCTCCGCTTGCCCTTTCAAATTTCCCCACTTTACCCTTGGGATTGGCACCGGTGAAGGTCCCCTTTTCATAGCCGAACAATTCACTTTCAATAAGGCTATCAGGAATAGCACCACAATTGACGGGCAAAAAGATTTCGTTTTTTCTCGGACTTTCGTAATGCATCGCCCTAGCGAAAAGTTCTTTACCTGTGCCACTTTCCCCAAGAAGTAATACTGTTATATCTTGATTTGCTATTTGCTTTGCCTGTTCCTTTACCAGTGTGAAAACTGGACTGCTACCTAGGATTCTGTCGAAGGTAAAGGTTTCGGGGTTTTCGCTGATCTTGTAAATCGAACGATGGAGTTTTCCCAAGTCTTTAAAACACGCCACTGCCCCTGCCTTTTTTTCATTGAAAATAATGGGCTTCGCGGAGAGTAAAAACCTGTATGATTTTCCGTCTATTTCAAGCACTTCTTCCTGCTCTTTTATTTCCTTATTTGTAGTCAAAACTGTAGTTACACTATTTCGGGGTAGGAGTTTGTCGAGGCTTTGTCCTATTAAATCATTATTTTTTGCACTGAATATTTCCTTCGCCCAATTATTGATACATAGAATCTTTCCATTATCATCTACAGCTATAATCCCT
>CAYMGK010000027.1:0-14751 GCA_964389965.1 uncultured Clostridia bacterium
TTTATATTATTTTTTTTGCAATAGTCACTTTTAAAGTTGCGAAGTCCCCTAAGTGTATGTTTAATATTTTTTTCTTCATTGAAAGCGGGTATCAAGACAACTACTTTCATCTGTTTTTATCCCCCTCATTCATAAAGGGCATAAGGGAATTTGCGCTTTTCTTTATACCAAAATGGCCCTCTTTCCCATTCATAACCAAAATCAGGGATGTTTGGCCTATGAATGTGTCTACATTATCAATAGTCGACAATTTCTCTTTTTTATAGTGCTCAATATAGGAATTTTCTACAATTGTAGTTTCTACACCTATGATCGGCAAAGATAGTTTTTTCATTTCTTTTATTAGGGGAATGTCTATAATTTCGCATTTTCCACTATTCTCACGGCCGCCCCCTGCTATGACAACATAATCGGCAGGGATTTGAAGATCACCGTTTACATATATGATATTTTTTTCTAAAAGGAATGCAATACCTTCGTTGTTGTGTGTACCTGTAGTAGCCCTTGATATTTCCCCAAGAATAGCTGATGTAATATTATCGCAATCATAATATTCCTTAAGCTGATTTTTTTCCTCATGGCTCATATACAGTAATCGATCACCGATGAGAGTTATCGAAGTTACTTGGGCACCTGCCATCTTTAGGGCCTGTCTCATACTTATATATGTATAGTCATCGCTTGTCTCTATAATCACTATATGTAAGCCAAACAATTTATCTCTTACATAATCAGGAAATATATTTTTGATATAGTCTTCATTAATTCTATGGGAAGTTGAAAGTTGTTCTAACTGATTCCGTAAATCCATATTAACATTGTTTAATTCTTCGAACTTGCTTTCCATTCTCTGTACGGTGATTTCTTGTTGCTCCAAGATAATATCCTGAGAATCAATCTGGATGCCGATTAAGATACCAATGCCCAATGCCAGAAAAATAGAAATGACAGTTATGACTAAGTATTTAATATTTACAAACATATCCGCTACTCCCATTTATAAAAGAATTCTAGTTAAGGTAAAAGCATTTTAAAGTGAAGTTCCAGTAACTTTAAGGCATGTTTGATAGGTGGTGAAATAGTGGCGATTATTATAATAGGTACCATTGCCGCAACAAAAAGGCCTATCATATAGGAAGGTCTTAATTTTTGATTATAGAGCTTGCTTACACCTTTAGCATCGATTAGGATGGAACCCACTTTAAGCCTAACTAAAAACGTGCTAGCCATACCTTTGCGGCCTTTTTCCAAAAAATCAATTATGCTGGAATGAGTACCCACTGCAACTATCAAATCTGCTTCCTTTTCATATGCCAACAGCATTGCAATATCTTCACTGGTGCCCGGTGATATGAAAGTCTTTGCATCAAGACCCAATTCCTTTACCCTTGTAAGGCCAGGAGCCCTACCGTCGGGGTAGGCATGTACAACAATGTCCCTACATACCTTTAAAGCCGTGTCTGTTACACTATCCATATCACCTATTATAATATCCGGTATATAGCCATATTCCAAAAGAGCATCCGCACCACCGTCAACACCTATTAGCACAGGTTTGACTTCATCTATATATGTTTTTATGGCAGCCAGATCCTCTTTATAATTATTACCTCTTACAACGAGCAAGACATGCCTTTTTTCAATAACAGTACTGATATGTGGTATCTCCACTCCGCCCATGATAAGGTATTTTTCCTTTTTGGCATATGCTAATGTGTTGTTTATAAACATATCCAAAGATTTTTCCAAATTTGATTTTGCAAGTCTCATTGCGGCATTGACTTTGTCTAAGGTAAGAAATTCACCTTTAACTATAAATTCATCATTACTGTAGATTTTGCCATCTGGAGTAATAGTAATATTTGTACCCTCTTTAAGGGCCATAATCCTTTCCCCTACATCGTCTAAAATCGGTATATTTGCATCAAGGAGAATATTAGGACCCGGATTTGGATAGCGGCCTGTTGTGGATTTAGCCGCGTTAATAACAGCTTTGATCTTACAAGTGACAAGTCCAATAGCCCCTACTTCATCAATGTCTTTATGATTAATTATGGCAATATCACCTGGATTTAGGCGCTTGGTTAGGTTTTTTGTTTTATTATCAATTTTTGCAGTGCCCTTAATAGACATTCAATACCTCGCAAACCTTTGTAAGTTATCCAATCTATATATAACTTAACACAAAAATACTTTCATCTCAACATTTTAAGAACCGGCGTTTCATTGCAATGGCAAATTTAGATTGGTATAATAGCTATACGTAAATTAATAGCAATCTTGCTTTTGAAAACGTGCACATGCCATTACATTTGTTATAAATAATTGTAATTGCTGGTAGTTTATATATAAATGGTGGGTTACATATGAAAAAAGGCATTGTTTTATTATTTATAATTACAATAATCATTCTCAGTATGCCCCAATATGCATATTCAGCTCCCAATTCACATAAAAAAGTGATTGTATTAATTGTTGACAATATAAATTACAATGACTTGATAAATTATGGTGGAGAAAATATTAATTATTTATTAAAAAACGGGGCATTAGGTCTCATGAATACTAACTCTGGTGGCTCTTATACTGATTCCAATGGATATGCTACAATAGGTGCAGGGGCTTATGCAGTTAGCACAAGTATTGGAGGCTATGCAGGAGGCCGTGAAAGTTTGTTTAATCAGGAACCGATAAATGAAGTCTACGAAAGAAATACCGGCCGAAAGCAGAAAGAAGGGAATATCGCAAATATCGATATTCTCGGGCTCACTAAACAAAACGAAAAATTAAATAGACCCGTAAAGATAGGCCTTTTGGGGACGCTTCTCAATGAACATGGATATAAAACTGCGTTAATAGGCAATGAATCCACTACATTTGATGATGTAAACGTAAAGGCTTCATTAATTTCCATGAATGGTGAAGGAATAACGAATCTAGGTATAGTAGATAAAAGTCTTATAATCAAAGACTTTATGAGCCCTTTTGGGATAAAAACAGATTATAAAGCCCTTTATGATGCTTATAAAAAGGTAAAAGATAGGGCCGACTTTATTGTAATACAGACTGGAGATACACATAGATTAAACAAATACATGAATATTTCAGATGAAAGACATAAAAAAAATAAAACCAATATATTTGCGGAAATCGATGAGCTCTTGGGGAAAATAATGAAAAACAACGATAAAGATACATTGCTCATGTTAGTCGTTCCTTTTCCTTCAAATGATGATATCTTAAATGGGAATAGATTAACTCCCGTAATAACATTTAGCAAATCTCTTCAAAAAGGAATACTAACTTCTGCCACCACAAAAAGAGATGGGGTTATTACAAATACAGACTTAGCTACACATGTGTTGGCATATTTTCAAATTCCTAAGGATTCATTAATGACGGGTCATGAGGTTACTTCAAAGGATGTGGGAGAACCCCTAAAATATTTGCTAAAGTTAAATGAGATCTCAGTATTTAATTACAAAATCAGATCAGCTGTTGTCAAAACATATATTTCCTATATTATTGCCGTTTTTTTGGCGACTTTTGTTTTCATGGTGTATTTTAAAAAACACCTATCCCATATAAAGCTTTTATTAATAGCTATTATGCTCACACCTACAGTTTTACTTATTCTGCCTCTGTTTAATCCGTGGAATGTAATGCGTTTGGTAATAAGTATGGTTGTTACGATAGCTGTGCTAAGTTTCACGGTATTTTATCTTTGTAAAGACAGTCTGCAAATGCTAATAGCAATGTGCTTTTTTTCCATAGGTGTTATTGTTTTAGATACCTTTTTAAAAAACCCCTTGATGAAAGTTTCTATCTTAGGCTATGATCCTATTGTAGGTGCAAGGTTTTACGGAATTGGAAATGAGTATATGGGGTTTTTATTAGGAGCAACTGTAATTGGCACAGCCGCACTGGCAGATAGATACAGGTGTAAAGGCAATGTTATAATAATATTGAACGAAGTGATTTATGTCGCTGTACTCATAATTTTGATGGCACCCACTCTCGGGACAAATGTAGGAGGAGCAATGGCCGCATTCGCTAGTTTTGGTGTGGCAACAATGTTAAACATAAAAGGCAAAGTAACCAAAAAAGATTTCATATGCCTAACATTTTTACTAATATTATTATTGTTATTACTCTTTATTTACGATGGTATGAGGCCACCGGAAGTGCAATCACATATAGGCCAAACTAGCTACCTTGTCAAACAAAATAGCCTGCTAGCCCTTTTTCAGATTTTTAGTAGAAAACTTTCCATGAACTATAAGTTAATGCGGTACTCTACTTGGACTTGGGTGCTTTTTGCCACGATAACTACATTAGGCATCCTTTTTCGCTGGCCCGTAGGGATGTTAAAGGCAATTTTCGGCAGACATATCTTCCTTTATCACGGTTTTATATCCGGTATAATCGGGACAATAGTAGCCCTTGCGCTAAATGATTCTGGGGTTGTAGCGGCGGCTATGTTTATGATACCTGTGACCATATCCCTTATAATAATGTGCATTGATGAAGAAGTAAAAACACATATTTAATAGAACTATTTTCCTGGATACAATGCTTATACAGGGATGCAGTATTGGCAAATATGAGAACGTAAATTTTAATTTAGATAATTCCTTGGAGGTATAAAATGAGTAAGAATATTGTAAAACCATCAACGTTGCCCGGTTTCCTAGAACTTTTGCCTGAAGACCAAATACAATTTAATAAAATAAGGGATAGTATTCGCCATACTTACGAGAATTTTGGTTTCGTCCCTATTGATACACCACTTATTGAGAAATCGGAGATTTTGCTTGCAAAGGGGGCAGGGGATACTGAAAAACAAATATATCGCTTTACTAAAGGTGATACTGATATGGCGCTAAGGTTTGATCTTACGGTGCCCCTTGCTAGATATGTAGCACAACATTTCCCGTCGCTTACCTTTCCCTACCGTCGCTACCATATAGGAAAGGTTTACAGAGGTGAAAGGAGTCAGAGAGGGAGGTTTCGGGAATTCTATCAATGTGATGTGGATATTATTGGCAACGGGAGCCTTGATATTCCCTATGATGCGGAAATATTAAGTATTATATATTTTACTTTTAAAAACCTGGGTTTTAGTGATTTTACCATAAAAGTCAACAACAGAAAAATACTGAAGGGTTTTTTTAATTTTCTGGAAATCGAAAATACAGGGGATATTTTGAGGATTATTGACAAGTTAGAAAAGATAGGTGAAAAAGGTGTTTGTGGGGAGCTAAGGGATATTGGATTATCACAAGCAATTGTGGACAAAATTATGGACTTTATTAAGATTTGTGGAAGTGATGAAGAAAAACTTGGGAGGCTTGGGGCCTTAAATATTGGAAATAAAACCTTCTTAGAAGGTGTAAAAGAATTAGAAACTGTAACAAATTACATAGAAGACTTCGGAGTGCCTGCTGTGAACTACACAATCGACTTAACTATTGCGCGAGGTCTGGATTATTATACAGGCACCGTTTGCGAAACTTTCCTTGATGACTATCCGGAAATTGGCAGTGTGTGTTCTGGAGGCAGGTATGACAACCTTGCAGAATATTACACTACTCAGCGGTTACCCGGAGTGGGTGTATCGATTGGGTTGACTCGCCTATTTTACCAATTAAAAGAGGCAGGACTTCTTGAAAATAATACTGCTTCCACTTTTACAAAAGTTCTGGTAGTACCTATGGATTGTAATTGTAATAGGTACTCCATAAACATTGCAAATAAATTAAGGGAAAACGGAATAGTTTCCGAAATATATTTTGAAGATGCTAGGTTGGGCAAAAAACTAAAATATGCAGACAAACTCAATATCCCTTATACAATAGTTATAGGGGAAGAAGAAATTGAAAGCCAGAAAGTTTCCATCAAAGATATGAAAACAGGTTCTCAAGAGCTCGTTACAATTGATAAGGCCATATGCTATCTTTCAAACTGAGCAGCATATAGACGATGATATATCCCATTTTTCCCAAGTAATTCTCTATGTGTACCCTGTTCTATTATTCCATCCTCAGTTAAAACGAAGATGTGCTTCGCATTTTTTATAGTAGCCAATCTATGTGCTATGATAAGTGTAGTGCGATTTTCAGAAAGGGCATATAAGGATTCCTGAATAATTTTTTCAGTTTCATTATCCAAAGCCGAGGTTGCCTCATCTAATATGAGAATGGGCGGATTTTTAAGAAAAATTCTGGCTATTGACAACCTCTGTTTTTGCCCGCCAGACAGCTTCACACCACGCTCACCTATAAAAGTGTCATAGCCGTCTTCAAGTTCCATTATAAAATCATGAGCATTGGCCCTTTTTGCGGCTGCTATGATTTCTTCTTCTGTTGCATCAAGCTTACCATATGCTATATTGTAGCGGACAGTTCCTGTAAATAAAAATACATTTTGCTGGACAACGCCTATATTTTCCCTTAGGGATTTCAATGTGACATTTTCTATATTCACTCCGTCTATCTTTATAACTCCATTGTCAACTTCATAAAAACGTGGAATCAGACTTACTAAAGTGGTCTTTCCCGCCCCGGAAGGGCCTACAAAGGCCACGGTTTCGCCTGGCTCTACTTTGAAACTTACATTTGAAAAAACTTGACTTTTATTATCATAACTAAATGTGACCCTGTCAAAAGTGATACTTCCCTTTACATCATTCAGGGCTACGGCTCCTGGTTTATCTACTATATCAGGTTGTGTTTCCATTATTTCTACAAAACGGCCGAAACCTGCCATGCCTTTTTGAAAGGATTCGAACATATTCATTATCCTTCTTAAAGGCTGTAAAAACATAGAGACATATAGTAAAAAACCCACTAAATCGCCGACGGTCATTTGCTTTGTATAACAAAGCCATCCCCCGGCTATTAAAACAAGGAGATTCAGGAAATTCGCCATTAAATCTATGCCGGAAAAAAATTCCGCCATGATTTTATGGGCCCTCTGTGTTGCGGTTCGAAAATCTCTATTCCCACGCTCAAATTTACTTTGTTCATGGTTTTCGTTTGTAAAGGCCTTCGCCTCTCGAATGCCGGAAATGCTATCTTCAACTTGTGCATTAACATTTGCTATCTTCGCCCTTGTGTTTCTAAAAGCTGCTCTCATTCGACGGTTTTTTCTCACAGTGAACCAGATCATAAAAGGCATTATGGCAAAAATTATAACCGCAAGCTTCCAATTTGTTTGCATGAGTATAATGAATGTTCCAAGCAAAGTTATGCCGGATATAAAGAAATCCTCTGGACCATGATGTGCTAATTCGGATATATCGTTTAGATCATTTACGATTCTTGACATGATATGCCCTGTTTGAGTGTTATCAAAAAAGGCAAATGATAGTTTTTGCACATGACCAAAGATATCTTGACGCATATCATATTCAATTTTGGTTCCTAGGACATGGCCGTAGTAGTGAACTATATAACCTAATATGTATCTTACAATGAATAAGAAGAAAAGAAATACCCCTATTTTAAAAACAAGCTGAATATTATTTTGTGGAAGGATTTTGTCTATAACGACATTTACAACTTTTGGGAAGACCAAATCCAATAATGCCACCAAAAATGCACAAGTAAAGTCCAGTAAAAACAAAGACATATGTGGCCTATAGTATCTTGCAAAATTTTTAATCATTGTTTCACCCCACCTAATTACCGCAAATAAAAAAAGTACCACATGACAGTATATCACATTGGACATAAAACTTTCGAAAAGATTTGTGGCTTTACTTAAATTTGGCCAAATAGTATAATTATGTTAGATATATTTACCAATAAGGCTAGGGAGGGTGAGAATTTTTGAATATCCTAATAAAAGACGTCCAGGCACTGATTTTTGAGGATGAAAGGGCTGTAGTTAAAAAAACTGATATTGGAATAAAAGGTTGTGAGATAACCGAGATTGGGGAAGTCAAGGACGACTTCGCGGCCCAGAGGGTTATCCATGCTAAAAACATGCTCGCAATGCCGGGGCTCATCAATACACATACTCACTTATCCATGAATCTTTTTCGAAATTATGCTGATGATATGCCATTATGGGACTGGCTTACAAAAAAGATATGGCCGCTAGAAAAAAGACTCACAAAAGAGGCAATTTACCAAGGTTCAATATTGGGAATTGCAGAGCTAATAAGAAGTGGTGTAACGGGGTTTTTGGACATGTATTTTTTTGCTGAAGAGACCATAAAAGCTGCCTTGGAAACCGGGATCAGGGCTTATATTGCTAGAGGTCTTACAGATGAAGAAGAAGGAAAAGAAGTGCAATTAGCAGAGACAAAGACACTTTATGAAAAATATCATGGTGAAAGTGGTAGAATAAAAATCTTTGCAGGGCCCCATGCCCCTTATACATGTAGCCCAAAATACCTTAAAAAGGTAGTAGACCTTTCTGAAAAGCTGGATATTGGCATACACATACATCTTTCTGAAACGCGAAAAGAAGTAGACGAAAGCATTCAAAAATGGGGCAAGACTCCAATTAAACATATATATGATTTGGGGCTTTTTGAAAGACCAACTATCGCCGCTCATTGTGTTCATTTGGACAGGGAAGATATTGAAATTCTCGCAGCCTGTAATGTGGATGTGGCCCATAATCCCACAAGCAACCTTAAGCTTGCCAGTGGGTTTGCACCTATAGAAAGGCTTTTGGAAGCCGGTGTGAATGTAGCACTAGGAACCGATGGTGCATCTTCGAATAACAACTTAAATATGTTTGAGGAAATGCATATTGTGTCCATCCTGAATAAATGCGTAAATAATGATGCTACATCCGTTCCTGCAGAAACTGTTATAAAAATGGCTACGTTAAATGGTGCCAAGGCACTTGGTGATGAAAAAATCTTGGGAAGTCTGGAAATCGGGAAAAAGGCAGACATAATTTTAATAGACTTAAACAAACCACATCTTTGCCCGCTGAACAACCCCCTTTCGGCAATTTGTTACTGTGCACAGGGTTCAGATGTCCATACTGTCATAGTAGATGGGAAAATACTAATGGAAGACTATGAGTTAAAGACCATTGATATAGAAAGAGCCATGTATGGAGCAAATAAAGCGGCTAAAAAGCTAATTCAGGCTTAAAAAGAATGAAGTGAAAGAGGGATTATTGTGGAAAAGGCTATTATAGGTGGAACAGGTGTTTATGATATAGGTGAGTCTGTTTATGAAGAAATACGAACTGTGTATGGCACAGCCCCCCTAAGCATTGTAAGAATAAACGGCGAAGAGATTGCATTTATGACAAGACATGGTAAAGACCATTCGGTCCCCCCACACCTTATAAATTACAGAGCAAATATAAAGGCACTGGATACACTGGGTGTAAAATACATATATGCAACTTGTGCTGTCGGGTCGTGTAATGAAAATTTTGCACCGGGGGATGTTGTATTATTAAAGGATTTTATTGATTTCACTAAGACTCGCCCTACAACTTTTTATGAGGGCAGTAACAAAGAAGTAGTTCATGTAGCAATGGATGAGCCCTATTGCCCAAATCTTAGGCGGAATTTTTCGGATACGGCAAAAAAAACGGGGCTCAAGGTCAAAGGTGAGGCGGTGTATATATGTACCGAGGGGCCAAGATTTGAAACAGCCAACGAAATAAAGATGTACAAAGCACTGGGTGGGGATGTTGTGGGAATGACAAATGTACCCGAAGTTGTGCTTGCGAAAGAAATGGGTATGTGCTACCAAGCAGTTGGTATTATTACAAATTGGTGTACAGGTATAGAAGGTGGCGTGACTGACCACGATATAATAGGTGTGATGAAGGGAAACAGAAAACTTGTCACAAGGACCTTTATAAATGCCTTGACAGCTAAAGAGCTTTCTCAAGACAAATGTAAGTGCAAAACCTCTTTATTAAGGCTTTAAGAAGATACTATAAATCACATTGCTATGCAATTAATTGAAGGATGTGTGTGATGTGATTACAGTATCAACGTGCAAATTGAAAAGGGCAGCCAAGTGTATAGGGCTGCCCTTGTAACCTTTAACGAACCTGTGGTTCCCCTTTTATGCTGTAAATTTCGGCCAAGGCTTTTTCCATATCTCCATCCTTACCTTGTATTGCAAGGACAACGGCACCTTCGGAGCCATCGACCCCACCAGATGCTATACATTTTGCTTTTACATTATAAAGTACATCCAGCGCAGTGATTTCCGTGACAACAGTTGCGCCTAGCATAGGCATGAGAGCAACTTTATTGCCAACCGCATCATGTGCCGGCTTTCCCGCCATGAATTCTACAGCTTCGCGCACATCAGGTATAAGTTTTTCAAGGCCAATAGGCACTATTAGCTCAATTCCCCTCTGCATTACGGGGCCCCAGGCGGCACCTATTGTGCCACCCATATTGTCAGCAGCCAGTACCCCTGCCAAACCGGTGTGGTCAATGGCATTACCACCTTTTATAAAAACATCTCCGGGTTTTATCTCATTAAGATACGCTTGCCAACTAAAATCTCCTTCAATAGCTTTTCCATTTTTAATAACATATGGAGGGATTCTAAGTTCTTCGTTACTGACGCTAGTCTCGCCGCCAGTTACTATACCGGCGGTATATGTACTTTTGTTTTTTATAGTTACTCCTAAAAGTTCTTCGGCAAGAAAGCCATTTGTTGTTCCCCCTGCCAAAAATATCGTGTGATTTTCAAGGGCGTTTTGAATACTGGGCAATACTGCAACACCTTTGGCAATAAGCCGCTTAGACTCACTTGGTATTAAGGTTATTTGTGCCCTCATTTCAACATCCTCCTTTGGAATATAATCAAGATATATTTATCTATAACATAATATAAATCCGGCACAATATCAACTTAAGAGAATTTGAAGTTAAAGTTAAGTAAGAGCTAGATACGAGGGATGTCATAAAGGCTATGATAATTTGGGGCAATCTTACAAATGAGGAAGTAGAAAAATTAGACAAAAACATTCCAGTGATATTACCTATGGGACTTATAGAGATACATGGGCCCCATATGACTGTGGATTTTGATAATGAATCGGCCCCACAATACATAACTAGTTTTTAAGAAGCGAATTTTTTTGTTTTTAGAGGAGATTGTAGCGAAACCATGGTTCGGCAAACATATGAAACTTCCACGGATTAATCGATCGGGGAACAATTCATCTTGCCCTAATTGGTGTGTATTAATGCGTTGATACGTTAATGCAGAAGATTGCGAACATGCACAAGAATTGGCCAATTCTTAATTAATATGAAGGAAATTCAAAAGCAGTGTTGAATATATATTATATATGACTTCAGTTTGTATATACTTCAAAGGAAAAACTTATGGCAAATTCTAGAGTGCAGGAGTGATATTATTGATAATCGATGGGGAAAGCCTTGCATTAGAAGACCTAATAAAAATAGCGGTAGAAAAAATGAGAGTTGAACTCTCACCACAATCCAGGAAAAGAGTGG
Organism: uncultured Clostridia bacterium; assembly: GCA_964389965.1. GTDB lineage: Bacteria > Bacillota > Thermosediminibacteria > Thermosediminibacterales > Tepidanaerobacteraceae > DUNY01. Next base: position 11,471 of record CAYMGK010000027.1, read on the forward strand.
AACTATCAAGAAAGTATGTTGAGAAAATCATACAAAACGGTGATATAATCTATGGTATAACTACAGGGTTTGGAAAGTTTTGTGATGTAAATATATCATTACAGGATTCGCGAAATTTACAGATGAATCTAATCAGAAGTCATTGTGCAGGAGTTGGGAAATATTTTTCAGGAGAAATAGTTAGGGCGATGATGTTGCTAAGAGCAAACGCGTTAGCAAAAGGGTATTCCGGGATAAGATATTCCACACTCCAAACTTTAATAGATATGCTAAATAAAGGTGTAACACCTCAAATCCCTTCACAGGGTTCCTTAGGTGCTAGTGGCGACTTAGTCCCTCTTGCGCACATGGTGCTTGTGATGATAGGAGAAGGGGATGCAATGTACAAGGATGAAGCAATGACAGGTAAGGAAGCAATGGAAAAAGCGAGGATTCCATTAGTGTCTTTAGAAGCAAAAGAAGGTTTAGCACTTATAAATGGTACCCAAGCCATGACGGCTATAGGAAGCCTAGCCCTTATAGAGGCATTAAACCTCTCTAAAGTTGCGGACATTTGCGCAGCAATGTCATTTGAAGCATTAAATGGTGTATTAGATGCCTTTGATGAAAATATTAACTTAGTAAGACCACATCGTGGGCAACTAAATTGTGCAAGGAATCTTAGAAAAATATTAAATGGCAGTGGTTATGTAACAAGGCAAGGGGAACAAAAAGTTCAGGATGCTTATGCCTTAAGGTGCATACCACAGGTGCATGGGGCTGTTAAAGATGCTTTGGGGCACATTAAAAAGGTAGTAGAAATTGAGTTAAATTCAGCAACAGATAACCCGTTAATCTTCCCTGATGCTGGTATGGTTATCTCAGGGGGAAATTTTCATGGGGAACCAATTGCAATCAACATGGATTACCTGAGTATAGTAATGACCGAGTTGTCCAATATTTGTGAGAGACGAATTGAACGGCTTGTAAATCCCTACTTGAATGAGGGTCTACCTGCTTTTCTGATAAAAAACGGTGGACTAAATTCTGGTCTTATGATAGCACAATACACAGCAGCAGCATTAGTATCTGAAAATAAAACATTGTCGGCTCCTGCAAGTATTGACTCTATACCTTCTTCTGCAAATCAGGAAGACCATGTGAGTATGGGCACTATTGCTGCACGTAAAGCGATGAAGGTAGTGGAAAATACGAGAAATGTATTGGCCATTGAACTCCTTTGTGCCACGCAGGCAATTGATTTACGATCAGAGCTTGCGGACGGTTTCGCAGGACTTGGTGAGGGAACAAAATTCGTACATAATTTAACTAGAAAAAAGGTATTGAAAGTAAACAAAGACAGAGTTTTGAGTGATGATATAAGGGTTCTAGGAGAATTTATAAAAAGTGGTGAGTTGGTAACAGGGTTAGAAAAGGCCATAGGAGTTTTGGAAATGTGATAGGCAGCAAAGGCCTACAAATAATTATAAAGGGAGGTCCGTAATGTTTAGCAATCTTGATGTTTCTAAAGCAATGCAAATAAAGCTAGACAATGAATTGCCCAAGATGCCAAAATTTAGAGAGGGCATTAGGCGAGCACCTTGCCGCGGTTTTCATTTGACTAAAGCGCAAACTAAAGTTGCATTAAAAAATGCACTGAGATATATACCAGAAAGACATCATGAAATTCTCGCACCGGAATTCTTAGATGAATTGCTTACAAAAGGGAGGATTTACGGTTACCGCTATCGACCTAAAGGAAGAATCTACGGAAAAGCAATTGAAGAATATAGGGGCAAATGCCTGGCAGGGAAAGCCTTCCAAGTAATGATTGATAACAACCTTGACTTCGAAGTGGCTCTTTATCCGTACGAGCTAGTGACTTATGGAGAGACTGGTAGTGTGTGCCAAAACTGGATGCAGTACAGGCTTATAATGAAGTATCTGGAAGTTTTAACTGAGGATCAGACTCTTGTAGTCATGTCCGGGCACCCGCTAGGTCTATTTCCTTCGAAACCGGAAGCCCCTAGGGTAATTATTAGCAATGCCTTGATGGTTGGCATGTTTGACAATCAAAAGGACTGGGAGATAGCGGAAGAGATGGGAGTGGCCAATTATGGTCAGATGACTGCTGGAGGGTGGATGTATATAGGGCCGCAGGGTATAGTCCACGGCACGTTTAATACTCTACTAAATGCCGGAAGGTTAAAACTTGGAATTTCTCACAACGGGGATTTGAAAGGCAGGCTATTCGTATCATCGGGTTTAGGCGGCATGAGTGGTGCCCAAGCTAAATCGATTGAGATTGCACAGGGTGTAGGAATTATAGCAGAAGTGGACTATTCTAGGATAAAGACTCGTTATGATCAAGGATGGGTAAAAAAAATTTCAACGGATTTACCTGAAGTATTTTCTATAGCCCATGATTACATAAATAAGAAGGAACCCATGTCAATTGCTTACAATGGCAATATTGTTGATTTATTGGAGTATGCAGTTAAAAACGAAATTCACATAGATTTGTTGTCAGATCAGACCTCATGTCATGCGGCCTATGAAGGTGGATATTGTCCTAAAGGAATCACTTTTGAAGAACGGACGAAATTATTGGCCACAGACCAAGAAAAATTTAGAACACTAGTAGATGAAAGTCTTAGACATCATTTTAGACTTATTAAGACCCTTGTGGAACGGGGAACATACTTTTTTGATTATGGTAATTCATTTATGAAAGCTGTATTTGATGCGGGGGAAAAAGAAATAGCAAAAAACGGTATAGATGAAAAAGACGGGTTTATTTTCCCATCATATGTGGAAGATATAATGGGACCGGAGTTATTCGACTATGGTTATGGTCCATTCCGTTGGGTTTGTTTAAGTGGCAAAAAAGAGGATTTGGTTAAAACTGATAGGGCGGCAATGGCCTGCATTGATCCCGATAGACGAGGGCAGGATAGGGATAATTATATTTGGATTAGAGATGCCCAAAGGAATAAACTTGTGGTAGGAACACAAGCCCGAATTTTATACCAAGATGCGGAAGGCAGAATAAAAATAGCTTTAAAATTCAATGATATGGTAAGAAAAGGGGAAATTGGGCCTGTTATGCTCGGTAGGGATCACCATGATGTAAGTGGGGCCGACTCACCTTTTAGAGAAACGGCGAATATAAAGGATGGTAGCAATGTAATGGCGGATATGGCCACACATTGTTTTGCAGGCAATGCCGCAAGGGGGATGAGTCTTGTTGCACTTCACAACGGGGGTGGAGTAGGAATCGGTAAGGCCATAAATGGTGGATT
>CAYMGK010000028.1:0-13691 GCA_964389965.1 uncultured Clostridia bacterium
AGGAATTTTTCACATACATGCCGAATACTTTAATACAGCAACTTAGACCTAAATGGTTAGCTAACTTTCCGAATACATTTATTTCTACCACTATATAAACAAAAATCCCTTCTAATGCAAAAATATTATAAAGTGGTGGTTTATGAATGAAGCATGAAGAGTATGGTTTTATTAGTAAAGAATTAATAAGTCATCTTCCCTGGGTATCGGACTGTAATTTTAGCTTTATTAAAGGGGTGCCTTTTGCAAGAAAGGAGAGGTATTTAAAAGATGAAATTATAATACACCAAGAAGAAGATAACCGGGACATCTTTTATATTGAGAAAGGAAGGGTCAAGTATTCTGTTTTTAGTAATGACGGGGAAGAAAAAACTATCGCAATAATTATCGAGGGAAATATTTTTGGTGAGATAAGTGCATGGGATAACTTCCCAAGCCCTTGCTCTGTAATAGCCATCACAGATGAGACCATAGTATATCGGATCGACAATATAGATGTTTTTCTTGAAAATCCTGGATATGTGAATGAACTTATAACTAATTTAGTAAGAAAAAATCGCATGCTAATTTCCGAGATAGTTGCCCTTAATATGAAAGATGCCACAAGCCGCTTGGCTACATGTGTTTTGAATTTATCAAAAAAATATGGAGTGAAGAACAAGGGCGGACACAAAAAGATCCTCGTTCGTTTTACACACCAGCAGATGGGGGACCTAATGGGGGTTTCAAGAGTTACAGTAACTAATATATTAAATAAAATGCGAAAGGAAAAGATAATTAATTATGATTCTGGTTTTTTACTGGTTAAAGACGAGGAAAAACTAGAAGAAATGGCTCTCAGGAATAGTGCATATTCCCGGCTCTTTTAACATGAATTTTCCACAATTCCCAAGAGCACCTAGATATTTAGAACCTTGTATATTTTTTCTATGCTTCTTTTAAAAAAGCATGATATGCTTTTTTTGCTTCGTAAATATCGGCTTTACTGGTAACCTCCCAAGGTGCATGCATATTATGTAGTGCTATCCCAGCATCTATTACTTCCATACCGTAATTGGCAAGAATATATGCTATTGTCCCGCCACCACCTTGGTCTACCTTTCCAAGCTCGGCAGTCTGCCAAAGCACATTGTGTTTTTCCATGATACGTCTGAGTTCTGCCATGAATTCTGGATTAGCATCATTGCTTCCACTCTTACCCTTTGCCCCTGTGTATTTATTAAACACTATGCCTTTACCGAATGATGCGCTATTTTGTTTTTTCATGACCTCCGGATAATTAGGGTCAAAAGCCGCACTTACATCTGATGATAACATTTTGGAATTGGCTAGGGCCCTTCGTACCTTGAGCTCACTATAATCCCCCATTAAATTAATGATTTCCGCTATAGTATTTTCAAAAAATCTTGAATGCATGCCTGTGGCCCCTACACTCCCGATTTCTTCTTTATCTACAAAAAGTGCCACACATGTTTTTTCAGGATTTTTTACTTCCATTAAGGCTTCAAATGAAGTATAGGCACATACCCTGTCATCTTGCCCGTAAGCCATGATCATACTTTTATCAATCCCATAATGTCTTGCTTTTCCTGCAGGAACTATTTCGATTTCGGCAGAAACAAAATCTTCTTCAACTATGCCATATCTGTCATTTAGGATTTTTAAAATATTCTGTTTTACCCTATTCTTAGCTTTCTTATCTTTTAATGGGATACTGCCAACTAGGATATTGAGTCTTTCCCCTTCAACACCTTCAGCCAAAGTTTTTTTCATCTGATCTTTTGCCAAATGAATAAGTAAATCGGATATACCAAATACCGGGTCGTCCTCATCTTCCCCTATAACCAAATTTATTTTAGTCCCGTCTTTTTTTATTATTACTCCATGTATAGCTAATGGCAGTGTTACCCACTGATATTTTTTTATTCCACCGTAATATTGGGTGTCAAATAACCCCAAACCTCCATCTTCGTATAAAGGGTTTTGTTTCAAATCCAACCTTGGAGAGTCGATATGTGCACCTAATATATTCATACCCTCATCCAAAGGCTTTTTCCCTATTATAAAAAAAGCCACGGTTTTTCCCATGATTTCCGCATATACTTTGTCACCGGGTTTTAACAACTTCTTTTGATGTATGAGTTTTTGTAGGTTTATGTAACCTACCTTTTCCGCTTTATTTTTAAACTCATCCACACATTCCCTTTCAGTCTTACACCGAGACACAAAATCCAAATACCTGTCAGATAAATCAAAAACCCTTTTAAGGTCTTTTTCAGTATATTTATCCCATGCTATTTCATATTCTTTTTCAAAGGGGGATTTTTTGTCCGCTCTTATGGTCATTTAATATTTCCCTCCATATAATTGTATTCACCTATAGTATATTCTACCAAATTCAAAAAAATATACAATCCCACACAGTGACAAAAATTTACTGTGTTTGGTCATAAATATGGTATAATAACTTTAACAAGCTTTTTAAATAAATCCATTTCTTTCGGGGAGCACCCCTTAAGCAAACAGCCGATTTCCGAGAGTTTTACATTATGTGTATCATAAATACTGCCCGAATCCCGAACATATGTAGCAAAGCAATTACTTTTTCCCAAAATCAAATAATCCAATGAAATATGTAGGCAATCGGCGATATTCACTAAAGTTGGCAGACTCATTTGACGTTCTCCCCGTTCTAATTGGCCAACATAATAGTTAGAAAGTCCAATCATTTCGGCAAATTCTTCCCGTGATAAACCAAGTCTCTCCCTTTCTTGTCGCATTCTTTTACCAATTGCTTTATTATCTATCACCAATTTTATCCACTCCCCATCAAAGTCAACTTTACACGATTTTTCGACAGAATTTAACTAGCTATTTGCATGTAAAAAATATTTGCAAACAGCCCATTTTTATGTAATACTAGGAATTAAATTGCAACAAGAATTGTAGGAGTGAAATTGGATGGATTTAGAAGATAAAATAGAGATAGCTAGAAATGCTTTACATTCAGCTATGAATGGGAATTGTGATACAGAAAAAATCCTTGAAATTAGCCGGGAAGTGGATAAGTACGTTGTGAAATATTACAAGAAATGTTATAGGAACAAAAGTGCTTTCTGTCAAAAATGCACTATTTATCAGGATTGCAAGATATCTTGTAAAGCCAATTCACCAACATCAATTTACCTTAAATCCAACCCTTGACGTTTGTGAAATATTGTGCTAGCATATAGTTGACAACCGGATATAATCTTCAGGGCAGGGTGTGATTCCCGACCGGCGGTAAAACGGCGAGACCGTAAGCCCGCGAGCGAAAGCAGACTCGGTTAGATTCCGAGGCCGACAGTAAAGTCTGGATGAAAGAAGATTTACTTGCTAATATGGCATAATATGTTCCCTGGGATTATATTCCAGGGAATTTTTAATTTATGGAGGTTTTGTTTAATGAGAAATGAAGTAAAAAAACTATCGAGACTTGCAGTTCTTTCTGCTCTATCAATTCTTTTTATGTTTTTAATTAGGTTTCCCCTTATTCCGGCCGCACATTTTTTAGAATACGAACCAGGCGATGTACCGGCACTGATTGCTGCCTTTCTGTTTGGACCGGGAGCCGGGGTCCTGGTAACTCTGATAGTTTCTTTAGTCCAAGCCCTGACCGTAAGTGCAGGTAGTGGTTGGATTGGCGGGATAATGCACTTCATTGCTACAGGTGCAACGGTAACTGTAGCGGGCCTTATTTACAAAAGAATACATAATTTCAAAGGCGCTATTATAGCTCTAATTGCAGGTGGCATTAGTATGACTTTGATAATGATTCCGCTAAATCTCATTTTTACGACAAAATTTATGAATGTGCCTGTAGAAGCAGTGAAAGCCATGATTATTCCCGTAATCGTACCTTTCAACTTACTCAAAGCATCTTTAAATTCTCTGCTTACGATTTTTGTATATAAACCGGTTGGTAAATTCCTCAAAGTTGAAACCGAACAGACCGCAGAAGAAAGCCTTTAACAAATAAAAAAACAAATTTGACATTTACTTTAAATTGTGTTATTGTCAAGAAAATAACATGAACCCGAGATTCGGTGACGGGGAAGAGTAGCCTTGGCAGAAGGTCAAAGAGAGCTACCGGTGGTGGGAGTGTGGCACTGTATGTCATGGTGAATGGGCCCTTGAGAATGTGTGGTAAAAATTTTAGTAGCTGCACACGGAAAATCCTCCGTTATTTAAGGATAGGATATCGCGGTATACTTTATTCGCCGTATCTGAAAAAGTGAGTTTTACGTTGAGGTGGCAAGTAAGCATTTCATCCTGAAGATGAAATGCTTTTTTGTTTACATTAATGTAAAGCTAATTTGGGTGGCACCACGGAAAAATCCGTCCCTTTTATGGGGCGGTTTTTTTATGTGGTAATGGGAATTTGAGGTGATAGTTATGACATGAAAACAAAAGAAAAGATATATGAGATTATCATACAGCGAATATGTTTCGACATTTATCAATGAAATAAAAAACCCTATAAGGAGATGATGAGAGTGAAAGAAACTAAAATATTATTGAGTGATAGAGAGATACCTACACATTGGTATAATATCCAGGCAGATATGCCAAATCCCTTAAAGCCACCATTAAGTCCTATAACGGGAGAACCTGCCACTCCTGACGAGCTTAGCGCTATTTTTCCTATGGAAATCATCAAACAAGAAGTGAGTACAGAGCCTTTTATAGAGATACCGGAAGAAGTGCGTCAGTTATATGGACTTTGGAGGCCATCACCTGTATTTAGGGCCCATCGGCTTGAAAAGGCTTTAGATACTCCTGCAAGAATTTACTTTAAACACGAAGGTGTTAGTCCTGCCGGAAGTCATAAATTAAATACTGCCATACCCCAAGCATACTATAACAAACAGCAAGGCATAAAACGACTGACAACGGAAACTGGAGCAGGTCAATGGGGAACGGCTTTAGCTATGGCATGTAAGTTTTTCGATATTGAATGTACAATCTATATGGTTAGAATAAGCTATGATACAAAACCTTATCGCCGTTCAATAATGAAGCTCTTTGGAGGGGATGTATACCCAAGCCCCAGTGATAAGACTAAAGCCGGACGAGCAGTTCTTGTGAAAGAACCTAATTCCAATGGCAGTTTAGGTATTGCTATAAGTGAGGCAGTCGAGGATGCCATAAAAAATGCCGATACGAAATATTCCTTAGGAAGTGTTTTAAACCATGTAGTGGTTCATCAGTCCGTGATAGGCCTTGAAGCCAAAAAACAGATGGAAAAGGCAGGCTATTATCCCGATGTAGTTATAGGATGTTTTGGGGGTGGCAGTAATTTCGGCGGACTGACCATGCCCTTTGTAAAGGATAAGCTCAAGGAAGGCAAAAAGACTCGTATAATAGCGGCAGAGCCAACTGCCTGTCCAAGCCTGACCAGGGGCAAATTCACTTACGATTATGGTGATAAGGCTCATTTGACACCTATGCTTATGATGTATACATTGGGCAGTGATTTTATGCCACCGGGTATTCATGCAGGGGGGTTGCGCTATCACGGTTCTTCACCTATACAAAGCCAACTCTTGCATGACGGATTAATCGAAGCAAGAGCTATCGAGCAAATGGAGATGTTTGAGGCTGCCACACTCTTTGCTCAAAGTGAAGGCATTGTACCTGCACCGGAGTCCGCCCATGCCATAAAAGTGGCTATTGATGAAGCTATAAGGGCTAAAGAATTAGGTGAAGCAAAAACCGTACTTTTCGGTTTAAGTGGTCATGGGCATTTTGATATGGCTGCATATGATAATTATCTTTCCGGACAGATACAAAATTCGAGTTTGCCGGATAATGTCCTTAGGAAAACACTAAAGAAACTCCCTTGAGATGTTTTGTTAAAGGACTTTCTAAACCCAAGTAAATCATAAAATAATGGAGGTAAATGTAATGAAATTAAAAGGTATGATATTGACATCACTTCTGATTGCCATAGGTCTGGTACTTCACTATGTAGTGCCACCAATAGTAGGTGGTATGAAACCGGATTTTCTTTTGGCCATGCTCTTTGTAGCATTGTATATAGACAACAGCCCAAAAAACACCTTGGTGGCTGGGATATTGGCTGGTATATTTGCGGCCCTTACAACAAGTTTTCCCGGTGGGCAAATTGCCAATATTGTTGATAAACTGGTAGCAGCTTTTGCAGTTATGACTATGATAAAAGTGTTTTCTAACTTTAGTTCAAACATTACAGTCCTTATTACAGCTTTTGTGGGCACGGTAATAAGTGGTGTGGTATTTTTACAGACAGCCCTATTTATTGTAGGTAGTTTGCCTGCGGCTTTTTCCATTTTGTTTACAACTGTGGTTATTCCCGCCGCATTGGTAAATACTGTTGCTACATTTATTTGTTATAAAGTTGTATCTTCTACGAAATACATGGTTTCAAACAAAGCCTAAAATATAAAGCCCCGTATTTTAAAATACGGGGCCTTATATTTTGTGGATTTTATATCCCTTTCATCGTAAGGCTAATGCGATTTCTATCAACATCTACTGTAAGCACTTTTACCTTCACAGTATCACCGACACTTACTATATCAAAAGGTGATTGGACAAAACTATGGGATAACTGGGATATATGTACAAGGCCATCTTGGTGAACACCAATATCGACAAATGCTCCAAAATCAGTGATATTGCGAACAGTCCCCATAAGAATCATGCCTGATTTTAAATCGGTAATTTCCAATACATCTGTGCGAAAAATAGGTGAAGGCAATTCTTCCCGAGGGTCTCGACCTGGCTTTTTCAGTTCTGCCAATATATCCCTTAAAGTAGGAATACCTATATCGAGCTCTACTGCCATTTGCGTAATTTCGTTTTCTGTGAATTTTTTTATTTTGAGTTCTTTCATGGTATATTGTTTTATTATTTTTTCCGCTATGTCATAACTTTCCGGATGGACAGCAGTATTATCCAAAATATTATCACTTTCCGGTACTCGAAGAAAACCAGCACTTTGTTCAAATGTCCTAGGGCCTAATCTTGGAACTTTTAAAAACTCCCTTCTGGACTTAAACACGCCTTTTTCGTCCCTATATTTTACAATATTTGCGGCAATGGTAGGGGTGATACCACTGATATAGGATAAAAGTGCAGGTGATGAGGTGTTTATATCAACACCTACATTATTAACACAGTCCTCTACAACATCGGTAAGTCTTTTGGAAAGGTTTTTTTGGTTTACATCATGCTGGTATTGGCCAACACCCAAAGCCTTTGGATCGATTTTCACTAGTTCCGCTAAGGGGTCTTGCAATCTCCTGCCGATGGAAACAGCACCTCTAAAAGTCACATCCAAGTTAGGTAATTCCTCTGTGCCAAGTTTAGATGCAGAATATACCGATGCCCCTGCTTCATTGACGACTACGTAGGATATGGGCTTTTCGGCTTCTTTTAAAATCTCCGCAAGAAATTTTTCACTCTCCCTTGATGCTGTGCCATTTCCAAGAGAAATAACGTCAACTTTATATTTTTCTATTAGAGTGAGGATGGTGTCTTTTGATTCTTCAAATTTATTCTGAGGTGGTGTAGGATAACATACAACATAATCCAGGAGTTTTCCTGAGTTATCTATAACAACAACTTTGCATCCTGTGCGATAAGCCGGGTCGAAACCTAATATCACCATATCCTTTACAGGTGGTGAAAGCAATAGGTGTTTTAAATTTTTTGAGAAAGTGGCAAGGGCTTGCTCTTCGGCCTCTTCTGTAAGAGTGTTTCTAATTTCCCTTTCAATTGACGGCCAAATCAACCGTTTATAAGCATCATTGACTGCCCCTTCCAACAACTCTGCCGTTTTAGAGTTTTCCTTGATGTACACGGCATTTATTGTTTCCATGATTCTGTCTGTAGGGACTTGAATTTTAACTTTGAGGAATTTCTCCCGCTCACCTCGATTTATGGCCAAAACCCGATGTGATACTATTTTTGCTACGGTCTCTTTGAAATCATAGTACATGGAATAAGTGGATACTTCATCCGTAAGACCGGAAACTTCGATAACTCCTTTTTTATAGGCTATATTGCGGATCGACTTTCTTATCTTTGCATCATCTGAGATGATTTCTGCTATGATATCAAGGGCGCCGGCGATGGCATCAGCAGGTGTTGTGACACCTTTTTCTGGATTTACGAAAGTTTCCGCAGTGGTGTTGTCTATAGGTTCCTGCTGCGCTAGAATCTGCTTTGCAAAAGGCTCAAGGCCTTTTTCTCTAGCAATCGTGGCTCGGGTCCTGCGTTTAGGTCGGAAGGGCCTGTAGATGTCCTCAATCTCTTGTAGAGTTACGGCATTATCGAGGTTTTGCTTTATTTCCGGAGTGAGTTGCTCCATTTCTTCCAATAACTTTTTTACTTCTGCTTTTCGGGTCTGAAGATTTCTTAAATATATAAGCCGCTGGTCCAAAGTCCTAAGCTGTTCATCGGTAAGTCCCCCTGTCATTTCTTTCCGATAGCGGGCTATGAAGGGAACAGTATTGCCTTCATCTAAAAGACCGACTGTTGCAATTACCTGTTTTTCTCCTATATTTAATTCTTTAGCTAGTGCTTTTATGATTTTATTCATCATATCCTCCTATAAATAAAGAAACACAGTGAGTTATTTTAAATATCTAAAACCTTCACTGTCGGGGTTAATTTATATATTAGATCTTTTCTTTCGACGATTACTGTAGTTTTCGACATGAGCTGCTCATCCTGATTTATTTCTCTCAGCAGTTTTTTAATGGGATTTACAGCAACAGGATTGCCCACTATTTTTAACATTGACAAGTCACCGGCGGTATCTCCGTAAGCGTAGCTCGCATTTAAATCTACATTGAATTCCTTAACCAATTGTATAAGAGCTTTTCGCTTATTTCCGGAATCCCACATGCTTGTCACATCCCCTGTGAAATTTCCGTCTTTATCTACCTTATATTTGGTTGCCTTATAAGTTGTGACTTGGTATTTACAGGCCATCTTATCAACTAAAAAATCCGGTGCACCTGAAATAAAAAATATAAAGTGGCCTTGCTCTTTATGCCAGTTGATTCTGGAACGAGTGTATCTGTATACCTTATCCCAATTTATATTTATAACCTGACTTGCAATAAATTCAATGTACCTTTTATTTATTCCCTTTAGTTCTTTTACATAGACTTCAACTAATTCATCCATATAATCATCAAAATAACCATATCGCTTTTCCCATTCGGAATACGTATCTTCAAGGTGGCCATACCAAACAGAGGGATTAGTTACTTCATATCTAATCAGTTTTTTAAAATGCTCAATCATAAGTGAATTCCTAAACAATGTGCCGTCAATATCAAAAAAAGCGGCCGGATTTTCCATGCTAACACCTCCCCTTGAATTATGGTGCCCTTATTTTATCATTAAATTTGGATAAAGTCACCAGGTTGCTTTTATGTCTATATGAGAGTCGTTTTTGTTGTATAATAAAATCATATGATGAATAATATGAAATTTATACTTGCAAGAGGTAAAGGATGGATTTGGAAATGTATTTAAAAGAAATTACAATCAATAACACTGCCAATATTCGACTGTTTATGGGAGATTGCTTTGAAGGCATGAAAAATCATGTCGATGAAAGATCTGTGGATGTTATAGTTACATCGCCACCATATAACATAGGCGTGGATTACGGTAAGTATAATGACAAAATCCCTAGAGGGGAGTACATAGATTGGCTTGGGAATTGGGCCAAGATAGCTAAATCGGTCTTAAAAGATGATGGGTCTGTTTTTCTTAATATTGGTTCTAAACCCAAGGATCCTTGGGTGCCCTTTGAAGTGATATTTGAGATGAGAAAGTACTTTAAATTGCAAAATGTTATCCATTGGGTCAAATCAATTTACATAGAAAGCGAGAGTTACGACGAAAAAATAGAACTAAATGTGGGTCATTATAAGCCGATTAACAGTAAGAGATTTATAAATGATACACATGAACATGTTTTTCATCTCACTAAAACCGGAGATGTGACTCTTGACCGTTTGGCCATAGGAGTCCCATATAAAGACAAATCAAATATCAATAGATGGAAAGCCGGAGACAGAAAACTCAGATGTAGGGGAAACTCATGGTATGTACCATATAAGACGATCAAAAGTAGCTCAAAAGATAGACCCCATCCGGCAAGTTATCCTGCTAAGCTCGCCAAGATGTGTATACAATTACATGGCATAGACAAAACAGAACTTGTGATGGATCCCTTTTTAGGAATAGGAAATACTGCCATCGCTTGCAAAGAGCTGGGAAAGAATTTTGTAGGATTTGAAATAGACGAATTTTACTTCAATGAGGCCCTGAGGATATTAAAAGGATAAAACGTCAGTATTTTAAGCAAGATCGTAGAAATGTTTTTAAGCCCTACCTATTGGAAATAGGTAAAACCGGAGAAAACCGCAGCTTAGACTTTCCGATGAGTCGTGCTATTATATTCGTAAGATTGTTGCGGCATATACTTTCGGGTCACATATTCTCCAAAACAATCTTGCAGACTTTGGGGGATTTGCGAAAGAGCAGTTAAAAATATGGACACATAAACAAGAATGATTCCTTTTTCGATCTCGAGAATAATATATTTATATTTGACTTCTGAATCGCGTCATTTCGGCGGACAAAACACGAGGGGTTTCTTATGAGAAAAATAACAGCAATAAAATTACAAAAGAGAAATAACAAATGTTTCAATATATATATTGATGGTGAATTTGCTTTTGGGGTATCTGAAGATGTATTAATACGGCAAAAGTTGAAGGTAGGGATGGTATTATCTACTACATTTATTGATGAGGTTATATTGGCAGAAAAACAAAGTAAGGCAAATAACTATGCACTGAGGTTATTGGGATATAGGGCCAGAAGTGAGCATGAAATTAGGAGTAGATTAAGGCTAAAAGGTTATGAAGATCCCATTATTGACAATGTGGTCAGATTTTTAAAGAAATATGGATATATCGATGATTATGTCTTCACTATAGCATTAGTCAATGATGAAATAAATTTAAAACAAAGTGGGAAGGGTTTAATCAAGCAAAAGCTATTTCAGAAGGGCGTAAAACGGGAAATTATTCAAAAAGTACTAGATGAGACAATTGATGACGATAAATCCTATCAGGCATGTATGAACTTGGCTAAAAAGAAATTAAACACTACATATAGGGACGATACAGAGACAGTTAAAACAAGAAAGATTACCGCCTTTTTACAAAGAAAGGGATATTCCTATGATATGATTCGCAAGGTTGTTGAAGAAATTTTAGGTAATTATGAAGGCAAACGGTAAAACTTCCAAGGCTGATTTAGCTTGGATTAACTTCCTTTTAAATCCACATACAGTGACCCGTCTGTGGCTAGTGAGGCCAAAAATACGCGGGATATGTCATTGACCCCTTGCTCTTTTAATTTATTTTCCAGCCAACCGTTATTAAGGTTGTTTTTTCGTAAATTTTCCGGCAGTACTTTCCCGTCACTGACAACAATAGAAGAAAGGCCTTCATACTGTGTGGGAATATTCAAGTCTTTCGGTGTAACAGGTCTATGTTGGGATTTTTTAAGTACACTTATACTACCGTCTATTTCCAATACGGCAAATTCTACATCACTAAGGTTATATATGCCTTTGTACCTTAGGGCTGCAAGCACCTCGGCGACATTATAGTGCATTTTTGATATATTTTTCTCGATTATTTTGCCATTTTTGATAAAAATTACTGGCTTACCCTCAAGTAATTTTCTAGCTGAACGACTTTTGATTGCTATTCTATCTGCTAACAAATCAGCAGCGACAATGGCCACAGGTGCCAAAAGGATTTCCGGACTTTGCGCAGGATCAGTAATATAGTTTGAAAACAGGCTCCCCATTATACTCACAGTAAAATAATCAAAATAGTTTAACTGAGAAAGGGATTTACGCCCAGTAAGGCGAAGGAGAGCAAGGACAAAGACAAAAGATTCCAGAGAACGTCTAAATATTGACAATCAAAAAACCTCCTTCTTCTTATTAAGTCCATTTTTGCCTATTTTATTCGGGGCTTTTAAAAGATACATATTTGAATTAACATAAAGGTCAGTGTAGCCACTGATATATTTTCAAGGTATACTAAATCCATATTAAAATCCAATAGAAAAATAAAAAAATTGAAATTTTACTTTCAAAGACCGACGCTAAGTGCAGAGCTAGTGCATGAAGGTGATTTAGGCAAGGAAGATTTTCAGTTTTTGATTGACGAATTCAAAACATTGATAGATATAGAATTTATGCAAAGAATCGGCGAGGAATATTGGGAAGGTGCAAGACCTTCCGAATTTAATTTATATATCTTCATAAATGTGAAAAAAGAAAGGAATGATTTTAACTACATAGTCAATAGCAGGTATAACAAGACTCATGTAAGTGATGAAGATCTGGATAATATAGATGGGTATAAAACTTGGCAAATAAGAACCCAGCATGATGAAATAATATTATAAAGATACTTTGATGAATAAGTGTAGATTTAACAAAAAACTCAAGAAGGTGTTTATAAAATGAAAGGATTTAAAATGAAATACTTTACCGCTTTACTTATCTGTATTACAGTGCTCTCAGTGGGAATTCTACCGGCCGAGGCTACAGTCAAAACACCATCACTTATGGTTGATGGTATACCTGTGGCCCCAACATCTCCGCTTCTTTGGGATAAAGGGACTATTTTAATATCCTTGGAAGATCTTGCAACATATGTAGACGCAAATTTTCAGTGGAATGAACCAGGAGAAAAAATCTGGATCCAAAAATACAGCAATACTATATTATTCAAAATCTCACTAAAAGAGATACAAAAAAACGGCTTGCCTGTGGAAACTCCTATACCGGCTCGGTTTGCAGATGAAGTGTTTTATGTACCGCTTCGCTTTGTGGCAGAGAATTTAGGTTTAACTGTGGACTGGGATGAAGAAGCTTTTCAAATCAGGATTACAACAGGTGAACGTCACATGCCGGTGGAGCGGGTGGAAAGCGTGACCTTTGGTGCTGTTGTGGCTTACACTGATAAAGGCAATTTATGGATTCTCGATGGAAGGGTCTTGAATGCACTGCCAAGGCAAATCACCGATACAGGTTATGTGGAACTCGTGGGTTGGTCACAAGATGGCAAATGGCTAGCATACAAATATGCCCCAAAGACCCAATATGAAAATGACTTTCTATGGGTAGTTAGTGCCGATGGCAAGGAGAATAGGCCAGTGGACATCCAACCCATTTACGACGACCCTATCTGGTCGCCTACTGACAATAAATTAGCATATACTGTATTGAAAAGCAGCATAGAAGGTTTTATCTCCTCGGGCTCAGTCAAATATGCCGATATAACAGGGGAAAAAATTATAGTAAATACGTTGATAAATGAGGGCCCGACAGTAATTCCCTCATTGGCTTGGTACCCGGACGGCAAAAGCATAACATTATCTATTCCGCGGACAGAAAAGCATCCTCCGACACTTGAGCAGATATTCCTTGATGGAGAAAGGGAAACCCTTTACATACTTGAGGATCAAGAATCTGTTGACCGAGACGGACTTTATATTTGGGCTTTTATAAGTTTGAAATGGTCCCCAAATGGAAAGTATCTAGCATACCA
>CAYMGK010000028.1:13701-14498 GCA_964389965.1 uncultured Clostridia bacterium
CCAATCAATCAACCTAAAGGAAGGGTTGAAATACTCTCAGTGGCTCACTTTTTCTCCAAATAGTGAAAGACTGGCATATATTGCAGGTGCCGGTCGGGATGTAATATTTAATAAACAATTGGAACTGGTGGACCTTCAAGATGTTACAGTTGATGACTACAGTCAAAATGACCATGTTAACACACAACCGGTATGGTTACAAGACTCAGACAAATTATTATTCTGCCGTGGGCCTGAGCCCAAGGCGTTTGCTGATTCAGATATATTTCCCGGTGTAATGGTTCCAGGCCAGAGAATTTATAGATTAAATGCCAACGGGAATATGGAAGTAGTCACAAAAGGCCCAAGTAATACTGCAGATTATTATCCAAGTCCATCACCGCAGGGCGGTGAAATGCTTTTTCTAAGACTTGAGCGTTTCGATCAGGGCTCTCTTTACTTGCAGCCAATAAATGCACCAAAAGAGGCAGTGGAAGTCTTACGCGGCATAAGAGGTAATCCAGGTTACTACGGAAACTATTATCCCGAATGGATCAGCGTCCATTGGTTTTAGGGGAACACAGGGGGATGGTTCTTTCTTGTGTTCCACATCCTTTATGATCCCGTAGGCAGTTTAAGATTTATCCCTATGCCTATTGGCTGACATTGAAACCATACGCTTTTGTGAAAAAAGTGTTATGCCCATAAACAATAAGGAGTAGAGAAAACTAAATAAAATAATAGCCAAAAGGATTGTTACACTTAATGTTCCCACGATATTTTGCAAGCCAGGCACGCAGGCTAAAAAGACCAAAAGC
>CAYMGK010000029.1:0-2658 GCA_964389965.1 uncultured Clostridia bacterium
TTCACTAAAAGTGAATTTACACATTACAAAGAAAACTACAGACCCACACTGACTTTTGGATTAGTGGAATACAGTGGCCAGACTCTTGAGCTTTGTATAAAAAAAGCCCTACTTTACATCAACATCGGAAAAAAACTCGGTGGCAATAAAATAGTATCACAAGAAGGAATTGATTGAGCGCAATAAAAAGAAGATTTTGGAGGAGAAAATAAAGATGAAAATTAATTTATCAAAACGGATTATAATTTTAGTATCTATTCTAGTAATAATAACAGCACTTGGTGTAGGTGGGGTGGCCATAAAACTTAGCTCAGATGCCATCATAGAACAGACCAATGAGATGCTTTTAATGTCTGCAAAAGAAGGTGTTGCACTCATTAATTCCAATATAGATAAGGATTTGAAAGTCTTGGAGGAATTAGCCAATAGGGCCAGGACTCAAACTATGGATTGGGAAATCCAACGGGAATCCTTAACACCGGATGTTGAGAGATTAGGATATATAGATATAGGTATCATGACACCGGACGGCAATGCTAAGCACATGTTCAGTGAAGATGCTCAATTAGGTGATCGTGTTCACAATCAAAGGGCCCTTAAAGGGGAATCAAATGTGTCGGATGTTCTAATAAGTAAAGTCACCAATCAAGCCGTGGTTCTATATGCAACTCCCATAAGGGTGGAGGGAGAAGTTGTAGCTTCCTTGTTTGCAAGAAAAGATGCGGCTGTTTTTAGTGAAATAATAAACCAAATGGGTTTTGGTGCAAATGGCTATGCTTTTATTTTAGGAAAAGACGGAACGCTTTATGCACATCCTGATAAAGAAAGGGTCATGGAACAGGATAACGTACTTAAAGATGGTGGCGACTATGAGAATGTGGGCATTGCTTTTGAAAATTTAGGGATAGGGAATGAAGGTGTAATAAACTATGATTTTTGCGGTTCAAAGCGATATATGGGGGTTGCCCCTATAAAAAATACGGATTGGGTGCTTGCCGTTGGTGCTGATGAAGATGATATTTTAGGCTGGCGCAAGGGTTTACAAAAGGTCTTATTTATGGGGGCTTTTGTATTTCTGGTTCTAGGTTTTCTTGTATCTATTTTCATCGGCAGAAATGTTTCTAGGCCTATTGTTGTATTATCTGGAATTATAGAGAGGTTTTCTAAATATGATTTGACTTATGATGAAACAAGTGAAGGGGCAAAGTATTTTAAAAGAAAAGATGAAATAGGAGACATCTCCAATTCCCTTGCAACAATGCAAAGCAATCTTGTGCAGTTAATACACGAGATTTCTGATAAAGCTCAGCAGGTTGCATCATCTTCGGAAGAACTAACAGCTACTAGCCATGAATCCTCGGTGGCAGCTGAAGAGGTAGCAAGAGCCATCGAAGAGATTGCTAGGGGTGCGGCGGATCAAGCAACTGAAACAGAAAAAGGTGCATCAAATACTATTGAAATGGGAGAACAGATAGTAGATGTTCAACATGGATTGCAATTGGTAAATGAAGCTACTAAAAAGATAGTGTCCTTAAAGGATGAAGGTTTACAGATGATCAAGGACCTAGTGGAAAAAACAAAAGCTAGCGGAGAGGCCGCAAAGGTTGTAAACAGCAATATCCTGCATACAAATGAAAGTGCACAAAAGATAGAAGCGGCGAGTCAAATGATTAATAGTATCGCGGATCAAACAAACTTACTGGCTTTAAATGCTGCTATAGAAGCAGCAAGGGCAGGAGAAGCCGGTAGAGGTTTTGCGGTAGTGGCAGATGAAATAAGAAAGCTAGCAGAGGAATCAAATAAATTCACCGATGAGATATCAAATATAGTAAAAGAACTCACGGAAATGACAGAGACCTCTGTTGATACGATGGAAGAAGTAGGAAGCATAGTGGAATCTCAAGTAAATAGTGTGAATGAAACAAATAAAAAATTCCATGGGATTGCCCTGGCTATTGAAGAAATGCAAAATTCAATGATGAGCTTTAACGAATCCATGGGTCATATGGGAACTAAAAAAGATGAGGTTCTCAATACTATCCAAAACCTTTCTGCAATAGCACAGGAAAATGCGGCGGGAACTCAAGAGGCATCTGCTTCGGTAGAAGAACAAACGGCAGGTATAGAGCAAATATCCGAAGCTAGCAATGCCTTGTCACAATTGGCACAAGATATGCAAGAATCTGTATCCCAATTTAAACTATAAAAGTATGACTTAAATGAGAGCAGAATATGAAACAGTGGGCTTTTGTTTTATGGCCTTTACGTTTCGCTATTGCCTTTCATTGACATATAAAAATGGCTCCTAAAAGGGGCCTTTTTTTCTGCATTTTTAGTAAGCGGATCTTTGAATTTAAAACTTAAAGGAATTTTGCCGAGGGAAGTAGAAGTATTAATATATTACAAAATAACGAAGATTCAAATATAGTTTTGCCAGGGTTTTGCCAAATGCCGTTATTTTTGCGGAGATTTTTCCTTTTCCAAATCGAATATGGGGTTCCAATAGTTTGTTTTAAAAAAACCTGGAATTAGCCAATTGGAGATGAAAGGGATGAATTGGTTGGATAAACAAGGCAGTCTGTTTATTATCTTGACAGGTCAGATATTTTTAATAGTGTTAGCGACTGCTTACCTCGGTCCGGAATGTGATAAGAAAAT
>CAYMGK010000029.1:2668-14310 GCA_964389965.1 uncultured Clostridia bacterium
CCTAATCAATTATACAATGTAAAGAATATTATTAATTATAATAATAGAATTTATTGAAGGCAGAAATAACGATATTGAAGAAAGGGTTCTTAATATTTGTCGGATGTTAAGACATGATTTTCAAAATCGTTTACAGGTTCTGCACTGCATGATACAATTAAAAAAATATGAGGGCGCCTTAGAATACATAAAGGACCTTAAGGATTGTGACAGAATTGTAAACCATATATGCTATAATTTAAATGATATTAGGGCGACTTGTCATTTACTTGAAATGTTTTACTATTTAAGGCAAAAAAATATAAACACGGCCATAGAAATCCTTGATGAAAACCCTCGTTTGCCGAATTTTTCATATTTGAAAAGAGAAGTGGAAAACTTTGTATTACAGCTTGACAAGATTCAAGGTGAAAAGAATATAAGAATCACATTAAAAAGTGCGTGTGTTGAGATACTTTCAAATACTGTGGATGAAAAAGTTATACTTAAGCCGAATATTTTGCACAAACTATATACATAACCAGAATAAAAAGTAAAATACAAAGCTTTCTGTTTTAAAAGTATGAAAGTGGAAGATGTAAACACATGCTTAAAAAACAATAGATAGGTATAGGTGATGAAATGTTTGTAGATAGGGCAAAAATCCACGTGAAAGCGGGGGACGGTGGCAATGGTGTAGTAGCTTTCAGGAGAGAGAAATTCGTCCCCCATGGAGGACCTAATGGTGGTGATGGTGGCCGTGGTGGCGATATAATCTTTGTGGTAGATTCGGGGCTGTCAACTCTTTTGGATTTTAAATATAGGGCTCACTATAGAGCTAAAAGGGGCGAACACGGACGGGGCTGGAATAAATTTGGTCGAAGTGGAGAAGACCTAGTTATCAGGATACCTCCTGGCACTGTGATCAAAGATGCAGAAAGCGGAAAAGTACTTGCGGATTTGGTGGAAGATGGTCAGGATTTTATAGTTGCTAAAGGAGGAAGGGGTGGTAGGGGCAATGCAAGGTTTGCTTCTTCTACACATAAGGCACCAGATTTTGCGGAAAAAGGTGAACCCGGGGAGGAATTCTGGATTATACTTGAATTAAAACTTCTGGCAGATGTGGGTCTAATTGGCTACCCAAATGTCGGTAAATCCACATTGCTTTCTCAAATGACCGCAGCAACACCAAAAATCGCTAATTATCCCTTCACTACACTGTCTCCAAATCTTGGAGTTGTAGATCCTGGGTTTGGCGAAGGTGCAAGTTTCGTTTTGGCAGATATCCCAGGTCTTATAGAAGGTGCCCACAAAGGGCAAGGTTTAGGTCATGAATTTTTGAGACATATAGAGAGGACCCGTTTATTGGTCCATGTTATAGATATGTCAGGTCTTGAAAGAGATCCCATGGAGAGTTTTCATGCAATAAATGCGGAACTTGAAAAATATAGTGCACAACTTTTGGAAAAACACCAGGTGATTGCCGCAAATAAAATGGACTTGCCGACATCAAGGGAGAACTTTAAAAAGATCAAATCAAAACTTGAAAAAACCGGGTATGTTTTAATACCTGTATCAGGGGCTACTGGAGAGGGAATACAACAACTCTTAAAGCACATCGGAGAAATGCTTCTAAAGATACCTAAGATCAAAACTCAAGAGTATGTAAAGCATTATACTGTAACAGAAGAGGAAACTTTTAAAATCAGTAAAAAAGATCGGGTGTTTTATATTTCCGGTAGTAAGATCGAGCGCTTGGTAGCAATGACCGATCTTGATAATGAATCGGCAGTTAAGCGCCTTCAAAGGGCTTTTAAGCGAATGGGTGTTGATAAAGCACTTGAAGAACAAGATATTCGGCAGGGGGATACAGTTAAAATCCGTGATTTTGAATTTTACTATGTCAATTAGAAAATCAAAATTCAATAATTGAAAGTTGGTGGCCAAGTGTGGTATAATTTTTTATAATTTAAAACATGTAAGGGAGGTCTTGCATTGCCGAAATATAGTAAAGTGGGCATAATGGGAGGCACTTTTGACCCCATTCACTATGGGCACCTAATTGCGGCTCAGGCGGCCAAAACCCACTTCAATTTAGATAAGGTTATATTCACACCTACAGGCAAACCACCTCACAAAAAGGGATATACGGTGACACCTGCTGAAGACAGATATTCTATGACCATGCTTGCTACAAATGACAACCCTTTTTTTAAAGTTTCAAGAATGGAAATTGAAAGACCGGGCTTAACTTATACTGTGGACACATTAGAGCAATTTTACGAAATGATGGGTGATGATACCAAGCTTTATTTTATTAGTGGTGCTGATGCGGTTTTGGATATTCTGACTTGGAAGGATGTAGAAAGGGTATTAGGCTACTGTACATTTATTGCTGCAACAAGGCCGGGTTATCCAATAGAAAGGCTTAACAAGCAATTATCACAATTAAGGCAGATGTATGGTGGACAAGTCCATCCTATGGAAGTTACAGGTATGGACATTTCTTCTACTGAAATACGCAAAAGGGTAAAATCAGGTCTTTCAATTAAATATTTACTTCCTGAAAGTGTAAAAACATACATAAAAAAGAGTGGTCTTTATAAGTGATGGCACTCAGGGAACTAAAACAAAAATTAAAAACAAATCTGGGCGAACAGAGATTTTTGCACTCACTGAATGTAATGGAAACCGCTGCTAAACTTGCCACACGCCATAACGCCAATAGGGAAAAAGCCAAAATTGCCGGCCTTTTACATGACTGTGCCCGAAATCTGGATACAGAGCATCAGTTGAAAATGGCCAACTACTTTGGTATACTTTTAGATGATATTGAAAAACGTGAAAGAGTGTTAATACACGGACCGCTGGGAGCCGCGATTGCTAAGCATGATTATGGTATAATTGATGAAGAAATACTAAATGCAATAAGAATACATACTACTGGGGATGCAGGTATGGGCCGGCTTGATAAAATAGTCTTCCTTTCAGATTTTGTTGAGCCCGGAAGATGTTTTCCCGGAGTGGAGGATTTGAGAACAAAGGCCTTTATAGACCTTGATGACGCAGTTGTAGTCGCTTTTGATTCTGTTATAAGACATGTTCTAACTAAGGGAAGTTTGTTACATCCGAGGACGATTCTTGGGAGAAATTTTATTCTCATGCAAAGGGAGAGCGAGGGGAAATTATGAAAAGGCCTCTGAAGATAGCGTTAGCTGTATTTTTGTTTATTATACTATCCATGGGCAGTGGGTTTTATTATGTTTTTAAGGGTTTAAATGACCCCATTGAACCTGATCCCGATTCTAATATTCCAAGCACTGATGAGTTTGTAAAGGGTGGTCGACAAAACATAGTGTTATTTGGACTCGATGAAGGGACTATCGGGGCTAAGGAAGAATATAATCGACATCGTTCCGATACTATAATAGTAGCTAGTATTGACAAGAAGAACAAAGACTTTAAGATTTTATCAATTCCAAGAGATACTAGAGTCAGGATTTCCGGGGTAGGTGTCGAAAAAATAAATGCTGCTATGGCTTATGGTGGTGCAGACCTTGCAGTAAAAACAGTGAAGAATTTGTTGGGGGTGCCTATCCATAACTATATAGTAGTCAAACTTTCAAGTTTCCGGAATATCGTGGATGCTCTTGGTGGCGTGGAAGTGGATGTAAAAGAAAGGATGAAGTACATAGATCCCTCTATTGGCGGTGTGAAAATTGATATACCGCCGGGAAAACAACACTTGGACGGCAAAAAAGCCGAAGAGTTTGTGAGATACAGAGGATATGCCGATGCCGATATCGGCCGTGTTAAAGCCCAACAAGAGTTTATGAAGGCATTGATCAACAAGGCCCTTAGGCCGGCTACTATTTTAAAATTACCAAAAATTATTGATATAGTTCAGCAAAATGTCGAAACCGATATACAACCTTTGGAATATGCGAGTTTGGCAAACTTTGTCCGTCAGATTAAACAGGAAGATATAAAGATGTACGTGATTCCAGGTGACGGCAAATATATTTCGGGTATAAGTTATTTTATTCCTTTTCAAAACCAGCTAGATGATATGATAGACGAGATATTTTTTGATGACGGTAATATTAAAATCGCTGTGTTAAATGGAAATGGTGCTAAAGGTGTTGCTTCAAAAGTAGCAAATACACTGGAATCACAGGGGTTTAAAGTGGTTTCCGTGGGCAATGCTGATAACTTTGATTATGATACTACTACTATAAAATACCCTAAGGACAAAAGAGACGATGCGGAAAAAATAGCTAAAGTGCTTACACAGGCTCGGCTTGAAGAGCAAATAGAGGCTGATAAAAGCATTAGTTTACCTACTATAATAGTGGGTAAGGATGTAAATTAATTGATGGAGGTAATTGGATGACAACAAAGGCCCCTAAGACATATGCCCTCAAAGCTGTCGATATTTTAAAGGATAAAAAGGGTCAAGATATTTTAGCACTTGACATAAGCTCTGTGGCCATATTTTCCGATTATTTTGTGATAGCTACAGGTATATCCCCCATCCATGTTCAGGCTTTGGCAGATGAAGTAGAGAGAAAATTGACTGAATATGGCTGTGAGCTCAGAAGCAAAGAGGGTTATAAAGAGGGCAGATGGGTTTTGATGGATTTCTATGACTTAATTGTGCATGTATTTGCAAAGTCCGAAAGGGAATACTACATGTTAGAACGGCTCTGGATGGATGCAGAACCCCTAGAAATTGTATCAAGTAATACTGACTCTGAAACCAGCATTGAATAAAATAAAAAGATCTATGACAGTATTTAATTCAACAAAGATTTAAGGAATAGTAAGGGGATATTGTACTCTTTACAGAGATTCCGAATACTGGTGAAATTCGGAAGGGACAAACCCCTGAACTCGCCTTTGATTATGCTGACAGGCGTTAACATGTCCAAGACGGGCCTTTAAGCCAATTAGGGTGGTACCGCGAGGAAGAGTTTCTCGTCCCTAACAGAGGGATTAGAAACTTTTTTTTATAACCTTATACACAATCCGGTAATATGAGGATAACGGTACTCACATATAGATTAAGTTGGACGAGGGAAGTTTGAGGGATAAATCCTGTTAGAAAGAGGTTCTTCTACTACTGTCATAAAATAAGCCAAAAGTCGCAGTTCATAAATAGTATAAATGCTACTTTTATTAAGTGAGGATAAAAATGGATATTTCATGTGAAATAAATCTATTTTTGTTTAAAATGATCTACTAAAACAATTAAAAAGCAAGCAATAGTATTGGAAAATACTACTTGATTTAAAGAGGAGGGAACAAAAGTGGGGTATGACTTTAAACTCATTGAAAGTAAATGGCAAAAGCAGTGGGAAAAAGATGGCATATATAAAACCACGGAAGATTATAGCAAACCTAAGTATTATTGTCTTGAAATGTTTCCATATCCCTCAGGTAATCTTCATATGGGACATGTGCGAAATTATTCTATAGGTGATGTTATCGCAAGGTTTAAAAGAATGAATGGCTTTAATGTGCTCTATCCGATGGGTTGGGATGGTTTTGGCCTTCCGGCAGAAAATGCGGCGATACAGCATGGTGTGCACCCTTACAAATGGACCTGGGATAATATTGCAAATATGAGAACACAACTTAAACAACTGGGTTTAAGCTATGATTGGAGTAGGGAAGTGGCTACATGCCACCCGGAATACTATAAATGGACTCAATGGTTCTTTTTGCTATTATACAAAAAAGGTCTTGCATATAGAAAAAAGGCTGTCGTAAATTGGTGTCCGTCATGTGCAACGGTTTTAGCCAATGAACAGGTAGTTAATGGGGCATGTGAGCGGTGTAAATCTGAAGTTATAAAAAAAGATCTTAAGCAGTGGTTTTTTAAGATAACCGATTATGCGGATGAGCTTTTGGATGATTTAGAAAAACTTCCCGGCTGGCCTGATAAGGTAAAAACCATGCAGCAAAATTGGATTGGAAGGAGTGAAGGTGTAGAATTTTCATTTACGGCAGAGAAAACAGGGGACAAAATTCCTGTTTTCACTACGCGGCCTGATACTATCTATGGTGTTTCGTACATGGTTTTAGCACCTGAGCATCCATTAGTTGAGATTCTTTCTGCCGGGACCGAGTATGAGGCTTTAGTAAATAACTTCAAAAAAGAAATGGAAAAGCACAATGAAATTCTTAGAACCTCCACTGAAACTGAAAAAGAAGGTATGTTCATTGGGGCCTATGCTATAAATCCAATGAACAATAACAAAATACCTATTTGGATAGCAAATTATGTACTTATGGGCTATGGCACCGGTGCGGTTATGGGTGTTCCCGCTCACGACCAAAGGGATTTCGAATTTGCTAAGAAGTATGATTTGCCTATAAAAGTGGTTATTACTCCAGGGGACAAAGTTTTAAGCCCACATGAAATGTCGGAGGCTTTTGAAGGTGAAGGTGTCCTGGTAAATTCAGATAGATTTGACGGCATTAACAATATGGAGGCCATTAAAATTATAGGTGAATATATGAGTAAAATAGGTATTGGTGAATTCAAGGTTAATTTCAAGCTTAGGGATTGGTTGATTTCCCGGCAAAGGTATTGGGGTGCTCCTATTCCGATAGTTTATTGTGATAAATGTGGAATAGTCCCCGTGCCGGAAGGTAATTTACCGGTACTTTTGCCTGAAGATGTAGATTTCAACTTAAGAGGGACTTCGCCATTACGGGATTATGATGAGTTTTTGCATACCACCTGTCCTAAGTGCAATAAGCCGGCTCAAAGGGAAACAGATACAATGGATACTTTCATGTGTTCTTCGTGGTATTTTTATAGGTACACAGATGCAAGAAGCAAAGAATCTCCTTTTGCTCGGCAGAAGGTCAATTATTGGATGCCTGTAGACCAATATATAGGTGGTGTAGAGCATGCCATATTGCATTTGATGTATTCGAGATTTTTTAACAAGGTAGCTCGTGATGCTGGTTTAGTTAAAGCTGATGAGCCCTTTGAGAATTTACTCACTCAGGGTATGGTTTTAAAGGGCGGAGTTAAGATGTCAAAGTCCCTTGGAAATACTGTAAGTCCCGAAGAAATCAGGGAAAAGTACGGGGCAGATACTGCTAGAATGTTTATTCTATTTGCGGCTCCTCCGGAAAGAGATTTGGAATGGAGCGACCAAGGTGTTGAAGGTTGTTATAGATTTCTCCAAAGGGTCAATCGCCTGGTAGGGGTATTATCCAATAAATTAAGTGCCAGCAATGGCAAAGGAAAATATGATCGAGACATACGGAGACTTACGCATAAAACTATCAAAAAAGTGACTGATGATATCAGTGAAAGGTTCAATTTTAATACTGCCATAAGTGCTATTATGGAAATGGTAAATGGGTTAAATATGCATAAAGATAAAAGCATTTCAAAGTGTGTGCTAAAAGAAGCATTGGAAAGTCTTTTATTGTTACTTGCACCTTTTGCGCCACATTTATCGGAAGAATTGTGGCATAATTTAGGACATGAAGAAAGTATACATCTAATGTCATGGCCTAAATATGATGTAGGTGCACTTGCAGTAGATGAGATAGAGATAGTAGTACAGGTCAATGGTAAAGTGAGGGACAGGATGAATATTCCTACAGATGCTACTGAGGATTATATGCGGGAGATTGTCCTAAAACAGCCAAGACTTGCGCCTTATTTGGAAGGCAAGCAGGTAATGAGGACAATTATAGTGCCAAGGAAATTAGTAAATATAGTTGTTAAATAACAATTCACTGTATTATGTTTAAAGCTTGACTAAACTGCATAGTCAGGCTTTTTTTTCGAAGAAAATGTTTGATTTAAAAGCTAAAGTAATATAATATTTATATGTCTTTAATTATTAAATAAGGTAGGTGAAGGCCTAACGAAAAAGAGTAAGGAGGGGTTGAGTTGAAAGAATCATTAGAACTAATAAGAAATAACCGCTATTTTGAGGCGCGTTCCAGATTGACACATAAAAATGAAGTTGATGTTGCACATTTTCTTGAGGAAATACCCGGGGAAAAATCCTTGGTGGTTTTCCGAATACTACCTAAAGACTTCGGTGCAGAAGTATTTTCTTATTTGTCTCGGGAGCGGCAAAGATATATAGTGGAAAATATCACCCACGAAGAAATCCAACTAATACTTGATGAACTATTAATGGATGATACCGTTGATTTTTTAGAAGAAATGCCTGCAAACTTTGTAAAGACGGTTCTTAGAAATACGGATGAGAGCAATAGAAAGTTGTTAAATCAGTTTTTAAGTTATCCGGAGGATTCCTCTGGTAGTATTATGACTATCGAGTATGTTGATTTAAAAAAGGAAATGAACGTAAAGCAGGCCCTTGAACGTGTTAAAAGCACAGGTATTGATAAGGAAACAATTGACACTTGCTATGTAACTGATAACAATAGACATCTTGAGGGTATTGTACCTTTAAGAAGACTTGTTCTAAAGGAACATGATGAACTTGTAGAAGAAATTATGGATAGAAATATTATATATACCAATACTCTAGAAGATCAGGAACATGTAGCTAGTAAATTTAAAAAATATGATTTAATTTCGATGCCTGTTGTGGACAAGGAAAATCGCCTAGTAGGGATAATAACAATTGACGACATATTGGATATTATTGAAGAAGAAGCCACTGAAGACTTCCAGCGAATGGCGGCAATGGAGCCTACTGAAGAAGAATACCTTAAAACCAGTATTTTAACATTATCAAAGCATAGAGTACCGTGGTTGTTTATATTGATGATTTCTGCTACTTTTACAGGAAATATTATAAAGCGGTATGAAGATGTTTTGCAGTCAGCAGTCTTACTTGCGGCATTTTTACCTATGCTTATGGATACGGGGGGCAATGCGGGCTCCCAATCCTCAACACTTATTATTAGAGGGATGGCTTTAGGTGAGATTGATATAAAAGATATTGGCAAGGTAATAATTAAGGAATTTTTTGTAGGGATTATAGTGGGTGTCATTTTAATTATTGCTAATTTTTTTAGACTGTTTTTCTTTGAAAATGTAAGTTTTCTAATATCTATTACGGTATGTGCCAGTCTATTTGTTACAATACTTCTCTCAAAAGTTGTAGGAGGGATACTACCGATAATCGCAAAGCGATTCAGGGTTGATCCTGCAATTATGGCGGGGCCCTTAATAACTACTATAGTTGATGCAGTAGCCTTGATGGTATACTTCTACATAGCTGCAACTCTTTTAAACCTTTGACAGGTATGGTCCCACTTTAGGGGGATTGCTATGAATTTTACCAGAGGGGCTTTTCATACGGAATCGACTAATATTCGGAAAGAGGTTGAGTTTTTATGTTAAGATTGGAATCTGTTGAGTTTACAGTGACAAATGGGGATAGGAATTTATCCATATTAAAAGATATAAATTTACAACTTAAGGATGGTAAATTTTACGCCTTGACTGGGCCAAATGGCGGGGGAAAGACTTCTTTGGCTAAGATAATTATGGGTATATATAAAAATAATAAAGGTAGGATTATTTTTGACGGTTTGGATGTAACAGATTTAAACATAACAGAGCGGGCTAAAGCTGGTATCAGTTATGCTTTTCAGCACCCGCCCAGATTTAAGGGTATGAAAATCAAGGATCTTTTAAGGATTTCCGCAAACAGGAACCCGCTGAGACCTAGATTACGAGCTGTGGGTTTATGTCCCCAGGATTATCTTGACAGAGAATGTGATACAAGTCTTTCCGGTGGTGAAATGAAGCGAATTGAACTAGCTACGGTCCTATCAAGGCAATCAAGACTGGTAATGTATGATGAGCCTGAAGCCGGTGTAGACCTGTGGAGTTTTGAAAATCTTTTACAACTAATAAAAAACTATCACATGAAGGGTAATGTAACAAGTGTCGTGATTACTCATCATGAAAGGGTGTTGGCACTTGCAGATGAAATAATCCTCTTGGCAGGTGGAAAAATAATTGAAAGAGGGCCAAAAGAGGAAATATTGCCAATGTTACAGCAAGATTCTAAATGTCGCTGGCAGGCAAATTGCGGAGGTAATGACGATGAATTTGAGTGTTATTGAAAACGAGCTTCTAAAAAATATTGCAGATTTGCATAAAATGCCTTCAGGGGCGGTTAACATCAGAAAAGACGGTAAAGGCGTTTTGCGTCATTCTACCGCTAATATAGAGATCAAGCCAAAATTGGACAAACCCGGTATTGAAGTAATAGTGGCACCTGGTACAAAAAATGAGGCAGTGCATATTCCTGTCATGATAACATTGTCGGGAGTAGTTGATGCTGTATATAATACAATCATAATAGGTAAGGGTGCCGATGTGACTGTAGTGGCCGGTTGTGGAATCCATAACTCCGGTTCAAAAAAATCCCAACATGATGGAATACATGAAATAATTGTTAAAAAAGGTGCTCGCATGAGATATATAGAAAAGCATTACGGCGAGGGTAAAGGGAGCGGGACAAGAGTGTTAAACCCAAAGACTTTGCTTATTATGGAAGAAGACTCCATAGTTGAGATGGAGTTAGTGCAGATAAAAGGGGTAGACAATACTGTCAGAGATACTAAGGCGAAACTCGCCAAAGGTGCAAGTCTTGTTGTGATGGAGCGGCTCCTAACTGATGGGAACCAGAAAGCTGTTTCTGATATGACTATAGAATTGAATGGAAAAGGGGCGAATGCACAAACGATTTCGCGTTCCGTGGCTAAGGATACATCAAAACAGGTCTTTACACCTATTATAATAGCACGGGCCGATAGCAAAGGTCATGTGGAGTGTGATTCCATCATAATGGATCAGGGGAAAGTCAGCTCAACTCCTGCCATTACGGCTGAACATCCCGATGCCCAATTGACCCATGAAGCTGCTATTGGCAGGATAGCTGAAGAACAGCTTTTAAAACTTATGACTTTGGGTCTTACGGCAGAGGAAGCTGAAGATGTTATATTGAGGGGTTTTCTCCAATGAAGGCACCACTTGTAATGATTTGGTAGTTATAGGGCAAAAGCTATATAATAAGACTTGGGAGTGGTGGGAATGTTTGATTTCAGTAAAAGAGAAAAAATATTTTTAAGTCTTTTACTGGTGTTAACCATTTCAATAGGGGTTATTATATATTATGCTTATCTGAGAGTATCTCCGGAAATAGCTTTTAAACTTCAAGAAGAACCTGTAGTTCCGGTAACGGCTTCTG
This sequence comes from uncultured Clostridia bacterium, assembly GCA_964389965.1. Taxonomy (GTDB): domain Bacteria; phylum Bacillota; class Thermosediminibacteria; order Thermosediminibacterales; family Tepidanaerobacteraceae; genus DUNY01. Next base: position 13,867 of record CAYMGK010000029.1, read on the forward strand.
TTGGGGAAACAAGAAGTATACTAGTTCATGTTGCTGGAGCAGTAAAGAATCCAGGAGTGTATTCACTTAAAGAAGGGGAACGAGTGAAGGATGCTATCGAAGCCGCCGGGGGTCATATGGTGGATGCTGATATTTTGCGATTGAATTTGGCCCAAAAACTTTATGATGAAGACAAACTATATGTTCCGAAAATTGGAGAAACTCCCGAAGACTTGGAAGGCACGGGTCTCTCGGGTGGTTCTATAGTAGGCCTTACTTCCAAAGATGATGGCAAAGTTGATATAAATACCGCAAGCGAAGCGGAACTTACGGAACTACCTGGTGTCGGTCCCGTTACAGCGCAAAAAATTGTAGATTACAGAAATACTAATGGAAAATTTGAGATCATTGATGATATAAAAAATGTATCTGGAATAGGTGATAAAAAATTTGAACAAATTCGGG
>CAYMGK010000030.1:0-14199 GCA_964389965.1 uncultured Clostridia bacterium
CACGGAAAAGGGAAATGTGGAGAAACTATCTGAACTGGATTCTAGGTTTCATGATATAATTTTTGAAGCCAGCAAAAGCCGGCCTCTTGAGTCAGTGCTAACTAATTTTCATAACTTTATTCAAAGGGCACGACTTGTTTCTGTAAAGGCTAGTGGAAGGGCTATTCACTCTTTAGAAGAGCACCAAGAGATCTATAAGGCATTGGAAGCCCATGACCCCGAAACTGCGGAACAGGTCATGATAAAACATGTGGAAAGTGCCAGGGAAAATCTAGTACCTTATTTTGAAAAACAAGAGTTTTGATTCCGGCATAGAAAAATCCTTTGTAATTGTGATGATAAATAAGTGCGCTTTCTATAATAATGGTCTATCATTAGGACCTTTGAAGATCCGATGTGGGTTTTCAATAAGGTGTACAATATTTTTGGCCAGTAGCGCAATTCCCTTTTCAATTTTTTCCAGGGGAATCTGTGCAGTGCTGAGCCTAAAACCTGCCGATGGCCGTCGACTCATAAAAAACAGGTCGCCAGGCATTACAGAGATCCCTGCTTTTGCGATTTCGTGATAAAGGTTCATTGAGTACAGGTCTTGTGGGAGTAGAATCCAAAAGAAATGTCCTCCTTGTGGGTAGTGAAATTTTACATTGCTTGGCATATATTTTTCCAGGGATTGCTTGACTTTTAGCCATTTTTCATGAAATACTTTTTGAAGCCGGTTTACATGCTTTGACCACAGACTTTTTCTCAAGAACAAATCCATGACACGCTGTGAAAAGCCCGAGGAAGAGATGTCAGAGGAATATTTAGCTAGGGCGGTCCTGTCAAAATGGAGCTGGGGAACCCACATAAAAGCAATTCGAAGACCCGGCAAAAATAGTTTGGAGAAACTTTTGATATAAAAAACCTTACCAGAATCATCGAATGCTTTGAGCAAAGTAGGTTTTTTCTCATAGTAGAGATCACTTATGTGGTCATCTTCAATTATATAGAAATCATATTCTTTGGAAAGAGCTATTAGCTCTTTCTTTTTTTCCGAGCTGTAAGAATATCCAGTGGGATTTTGAAAAACAGGCATAGTGTAAAAGAGCTTGGGCGGATTTTGAATTAAATTTTTTTTAAATTGGTCTAAATCAATACCGTCTTCTCGCATGTTTATTTCAATAATTCGGGCATCCCTTGACCTAAAGGCATTTACTGCGCCTGGGTAAGTTGGTGCCTCAACATAAACCATATCACGATAACCTAGAAGGGTTTTTGCCAATATATCAATGCCCTGCTGAGCTCCTGAAACGATCTGGATTTCTCCTAAAGGAACAGATAAATCATGTTGTTTTTCCATGAAATCCTTAATTGATTCTCTAAATGGTTGGTACCCACTGCTTTCATGGTATTTTAAAGCGTACCCACCGTCCCTGTCCAAAATTTCATTGACAACTTCTTTAAAATCTTTCACGGGAAAATACTCAGGAGAAATTGATGCACCGGCAAAGTCGAACTTTACCAACTGGTTATTTTCAGCATGAATTGACTCCACAACTTCTTCGGGAAATCCAGTATACCGCTTTGAAGCTATTAGCCCTTCCGAATCTTCCCCTTCATTGGTAAAACACACATAAGTTCCACTACCTACACGGGAATTTACGTAACCCCGTTTTTCTAATCGCTTGTAAGCACTTACAATTGTAACAGTATTGACATTGAAAAAGTCGGCCATTTGACGAATAGGTGGCAATCTTTCCCCTTGTAGGAATGTCTTGTTTTCAATGAGCTCTACCAGATTTTCATAAATTTGAATATAAAGGGGGGTCTTTGAAGCTCGATCGAGTTGTATCGGTACAAAAATATCCATAGCAACCTCCAAATAGATACACTTATAAAAAATGTATTGACAAAAACCTCAAATAATGTGATAATGTATGCATAAAATAAGTCTGAACAATTTTAATGTACTCAAAAACTAAATACATTTTTGTATTAGTACACTCATTATACCACATATTAAATAGTGAAAACAAAAAAAGGAGGATTTTTATGTCAAGTCATCTCAATGCCGAACTAGCAGGTGGGGTTATCATGGATGTGACAACACCGGAACAAGCCAAAATCGCAGAACAGGCCGGAGCTGTAGCGGTAATGGCTCTAGAAAGAGTGCCGGCCGATTTAAGAAAACACGGGGGAGTCGCCCGCATGTCGGACCCTAAGATTGTCAAGGCAATAAAAGAAGTTGTGTCAGTCCCTGTCATGGCAAAATGTAGAATCGGGCATTTTGTAGAAGCTCAAATTTTAGAAGCTTTGGAAGTTGACTATATCGATGAGAGCGAAGTCCTGACACCTGCAGATGAAGCCTTTCACATCGACAAGACCAAGTTTAAAACTCCTTTTGTCTGTGGTGCTAGAAACTTGGGCGAGGCCTTACGTCGCATAGGTGAAGGTGCTGCAATGATTCGCACTAAAGGTGAGGCTGGCACGGGCAATGTAGTGGAGGCCGTAAAACATATCAGAACTGTTCTAGGCCAGTTACGCAAGCTCTCAAATTTACCGGAAGAGGAACTTATGAGTGCCGCTAAGGATATGGGTGCACCCTTTGACTTAATCAAAGATGTTGCCGAAAAGGGTAGACTCCCAGTGCCAAACTTTGCGGCAGGTGGTATTGCAACTCCCGCTGATGCTGCCTTATTGATGCAACTGGGTTGCGATGGGGTATTTGTGGGTTCTGGCATATTCAAATCTGCAAATCCGGAAAAAATGGCGAAAGCAATAGTCGATGCCGCTGCAAATTATAACAATCCGGATGAATTGGCCAGGATATCAGAAGATCTAGGTGATGCCATGCAGAGCATGGAGATCGATAAACTGGAAATCAGGTATTCGGAGCGTGGTTGGTAAATCAATTAAATGACTGTATTCCCCCAAGATGACAAGGCCATACCGTTCATCTTGGGGATTTTTATTCCTTTGCGAAGTTACAAAACATAGGGAAATAAAAAGGAAAACACCGCATAAAGGGCGAATTAGATTAATTATGGTTTTGCATGAGAAAAATTTTGTAAGAGAAAAATATTGAAAAACGGCCGATATTGATATATATTACAGACAAGCACCGGGCTAACTAAAATAGAACGAGGAATTTTTATTAAAAAAAAATGGAGGACAAAAAGATTGATTACGTGGATCGGAGGGGCTTTACATAAATGCACAAAAGATAAAAAAGGCTTTACCCTTATAGAGTTGGTTGTTGTAATAGCAGTTTTAGGTGTTTTAGCCACCCTTGTAATACCTAAGGTCGTTGGAGTAAAAAGAGATGCCGAGGGAAAAGCTGATTCGGCTAATGAAAGGTTAATAAGAAATGCATTGGAAAGATACTATGCTACAGAAGGGAAATATCCTACTACCAGTGAGGGTCTGGAAAAATTGGTTAATGAAGATTATTTGTGTGAAATACCGGAAATATCGGAAGGCGAGTATAAATGGGAATATGAATGTAGCAACCCAAGCGATTCCTATACTTTAACCAAAAAAGAAACAGCCGGCAAGCAGTAGAGGAGTTATTTAATACGGACAAAATTACAAACAAACTTTTCGGAAAGGTAATAAACAATTGTGTTTTTTAATTTTTGTGCTTGGCACCGTAATTGGTAGCTTTATAAATGTTTGCATATATCGAATACCTAAGGGAGAATCTGTTGTATATCCTCTGTCACATTGCCCTGAATGTGGCTATAATCTCAGACCATTGGATTTGGTGCCTGTTTTAAGCTATTTTTGGCTCAAGGGCGAATGCCGAAAATGCAATACTGTAATCCCCTTTCAATATCCTTTTGTAGAATTTTTGACAGGTGTTTTATTTATTTGTGTCTTTATAAAGTTCGGGTTGACCTTTCATTTTTTGAAAGCTATTATATTTATCACTTGTCTTTTAATCACTGCATTCATAGATTTAAAATATCTAATAATACCTGACCAAGTTATATTGCCCTCTTTAGCTGTAGGCCTAATATTAAATACGGTTTTATATTGTAAAAGACTGCCCTACTACCTGGCAGGTTTTGCCCTAGGTGGGGGAATCATCCTCTTAATCGTGGTATTGTCAAGAGGCGGTATGGGTTGTGGTGATATTAAACTTTTTGCTACAGTGGGTTTGTTTTTAGGCCTGAGGCATACTGTTTTGGCCATTTTACTTTCATTTATATCCGGCAGTATTGTGGGCCTTATATTTATTATATTTAAGATAAAAAAAATGAAAGATGCCATTCCTTTTGGACCTTTCATAGCCTTAGGTAGTGTTGTAAGTCTACTCATAGGTGATAATATTATTTCATGGTATTTAGACATATTGTTTTGAGCCCATTTCCAATTAAAACAGTAATTAAATTATGATTTCAGTAAGGGAAGTTTCCATAGTTTTCACCAAAGGGATTTTTTACATTGAAATCAGTATTTGATAAAAAAAGAAAGGAAGGTGGCCACAGTGCGTAGGGCTATATTTTCAGTACTTGTTCACAATGAATATGGTGTTGTCACAAGAATTTCAGGCCTATTTACCCGAAGGGGTTTTAACATTACCAGTTTTACAGGGGAGGAGACTGAGGACCCAAAGATTTCACGTATTACCATTGTAGCGGAAGGAGATGAACGAGAACTTTCGCAAATAAAGAGCCAAGTGGAAAAACTCGTTGATGTTATCAAAGTAGTTGAACTTGATATAAAAGATTCTGTACAAAGGGAACTGGCTCTTATTAAGGTCGGGACAAATGATAAAAACAGGACAGAGGTATTCCAGATAGTGGAATCATATAGGGGCAAGATAGTGGATATTGAACCAGAGTCTGTAATAGTGGAGCTTACAGGTGATGTGACTAAAGTAAGAGCATTTCTAAAAATGATGGGTCACTATGGGATAATCGAGATAGTTAGGACAGGGGGTATAGCCCTACAAAGGGGAAAAGAGAGTATATACAATGCACCGGATCCGAATAGAACGTCACCAATGGAGGAGGAAATTCAATGATTAGTGATAGAGTTAAAAAAGGTGTAATGCGAGCACCGCACCGTTCCTTATTCTATGCCATGGGATATACAAAAGAGGAGTTGGACCAACCTCTCATCGGTATTGTCAATTCCCAAAATGACATAATCCCTGGACATTTTCATTTGGATATGATAGCACAGGCGGCTAAAACCGGTGTTTCCATGGCAGGTGGTACTCCCGTAGAATTCCCCGCAATAGGGATCTGTGATGGCATAGCAATGGGCCATGTAGGAATGAAATATCCGTTAGCTTCACGGGAGCTCATCGCCGATTCCATAGAAGCAATGGCAGTGGCGAATGCCTTCGACGGGCTAGTATTAATTCCAAATTGCGACAAAATAGTGCCTGCTATGCTCATGGCGGCGGCAAGAATAAATGTACCGTCAGTAGTTATAAGTGGTGGACCCATGTATGCGGGTCGTTATGGTGGGGAAGATGTGGACCTTAACACCTGTTTTGAAAAAGTGTCCGCCTTCACTTCAGGGCAAATAAGTGAAGCAGAGCTTGAAGAAGTGGAACAACAGGCTTGTCCCGGGTGTGGATCCTGTTCCGGGTTATTTACTGCCAATTCAATGAATAGTTTAACTGAAGTCCTTGGAATGGGCCTTCCTGGCAATGGGACCATAGCTGCAGTTACAGGTGCCCGTATCGCCCTGGCAAAAAAAGCTGGAATGCAAGTAATGGAAATGGTGAAAAAAGATATAAAACCATTGGACATAATGACAAGGAAAGCCTTTGAAAATGCCATCACTGTTGATATGGGTATGGCCGGTTCGACTAATACTGTGCTACATTTGCCGGCAATAGCCAATGAGGCGGGAATAAAACTTGAACTGGACATCTTTGATGAAATAAGCAAAAAAACCCCATACCTTACAAAACTCAGTCCTAGCGGCCATCACCATATGCAGGATTTACATGAAGCCGGGGGAATCCCTGCACTTATGAAAGAACTTGCACGAAAGGGCCTGTTGAACTTGGATTTGATTACAGTTACAGGTAAAACTGTAGAAGAAAACATTGCCAATGCTGAAATAAGAAATGACAAGGTAATTCGAAGACTTGGAAATCCATATAGAGAAACAGGGGGCCTTGCCATACTTCGGGGCAACCTTGCACCAGATGGTGCCGTAGTCAAAGAAGCCGCAGTGGCACCGGAGATGCTGTACCATGAAGGGCCTGCTAAGATTTTTAATTCTGAGGAAGAAGTAACAGAAGCCATATATCAAGGTAAAGTCCAAAAAGGTGATGTACTGGTTATACGCTATGAAGGTCCTAAAGGAGGGCCGGGTATGCGGGAAATGCTTTCACCGACTTCATCAATAGCAGGTATGGGCCTAGATAAAGATGTGGCACTTATTACAGATGGTCGGTTTTCCGGAGCAACTAGGGGGGCCTCTATTGGTCACATCTCACCTGAGGCTATGGAAGGTGGTCCTATAGCACTTCTTGAAGATGGAGATATTATCCGCATAGATATTAGAGGACGCCGAATTGATGCCATGCTTTCAGATGAAGAACTGGCCAAACGTAAGGCCAAATGGCAGCAGCCAAAGCCCAACATAAAAACCGGATACCTTTCCCGTTATGCTAGGCTAGTTACATCAGCCTCAACTGGTGCAGTGCTGAAATAACCAAATATGATCTGTTCCGCTCATATTTGGACGCAAAACACTTGAATTACTGATAACAAAAAGCCAAGGCTTGTGCGATTTCGATCGTTTCAACAAAGCCTTGGCTTTTTAAATTATTCATACAAAAATTAGGCTCGGACTTCCTGCCTTGAAAATAATGTATATGCTATGCCGAAAATTATTAGGGTGCCTGCTGCAAGGCCTGTAAGGTGTGGCCAAATAAGGAGTAGACTTTGGCCAAAAGGCAAAAATCCTGGAATTGATCCATAGGTCTGCTCCATTAATATTGGTCCTAAAGTCCTTACATTTGGAGATAAAAGGGTTATGGCCGCCTCGTTATATAATGTGGATGGGGACAACCTACTCAAACCCTGTGTTATTCGAATATTTTTCAACTGCACTAAAGTACTGGCGTTTTTGGTTAAAGGATAAATAGCATCAGCCAACATTGTAGCCATAATAGGTAGAAAAACGGAAAAGAAAAGCCATAAAGCAAATCCGCAAAGGGCCGATGTTGCTGTCTGACGAAAGGTCAGAGAAAACAGCATAGCTAGCGCCAGCCAAAATGCCATATACACTACACTAATAGCAAGATATGATAGAAGCCTTAGGATTTCTTCACTGGTCGGTGGTACTCCAGTTAAAAGAATCCCCATACCTGCAATAAAACCACCTAGGCTCAAGGTCATTAAAACAAGCACAAAAAGACGTGCAAGGAATTTTCCGTTAATGACATCATCTCGATATATGGGTTGTGCCAGAAGCCTAGTTAATGAACCGCTGTTCTGTTCCCCATTGATTGCATCAAAGCCCATGGAAATACCTACTAATGGGCCCAGCAGTGATAAAAACCATGTGAAAGATGGGAGTGAAGTCCCAGTAGTAGTAAAAAGGCGAATCAATATAAAACCCGCCTCCGAATTTCCCGCGGCTACTCTCATATTCGAGGCGGCCGAGTAAAAAGATACTACCCCCGTTAGGGCTATTAATGCAAATAAAATGGCATATCTTATACTTGTAAGTTGGTCAGCAAGCTCTTTTAGAAAGACTGTTTCCAACCCGTGCGCACTTTCCTTAGAATTAGATTTTGTGAAACCTTTCCGAAATGCACTTATCATCTTATCAAAGATCACCGGTTTCCCCATGGCTTCTACCCTCCCCTTCCTGAAAGTAGCGTCGGTAAATATCATCAAGGTCGGAACCGCGAACCCTTGTATGATATATGTCCACATTATTTGACACAAGTTTCTTGACGATTTTTGGGGCTAACTCCTGGCCCTGCCCTTTAACAAGTATCATTCCTTCCTGTATATCTACAGAGTGAACACCGGGTATAGCCCTAACCTCATCAATGGGAAATGCCTTTACGGGACAAGTCTTAAGTTCGACAACTTGCCAGTCTCCTACATTTTTCGATAAATCTGAAATGCTACCAACAGTAACTAAACTGCCTTTGACAAAAATCCCCACTCTATCACAAATGGCTTGGACTTGATGCAATAAGTGGGAAGATATAAGGACAGTCTTACCTTCTTTTTTCCCCAACTTCCATATAATATCCAGTAGCTCCGCTGTCCCCTCAGGGTCAAGACCAAGCGTAGGTTCATCCAAAAATATAACATCAGGATCTTTTAGAAGTACATCTGCCACGCCCAGCCGCTGACGCATACCCCTGGAATACTCCCTTACTTTGCGGTTTGAAGCTCCTTTGAGACCCACCTTAATAACAAGTTCATCAATAATGCTGCAAGCCTTATCAGAGGAAATACCATTTAGCCTTGCAGTATAAAAGAGATTTTCCCGACCGGTCATATCACCGTAAAACCCCATATTATCCGGCATATATCCAACCATTGCTTTTACCTTAAGGGGCTGCCGAACAGGGTCAAGGCCTGCAACTTCTATGCTACCTGAAGTGGGCTCAGAGAGGCCTATTAGCATAAGTATTGTAGTGGTTTTACCGGCACCGTTGGGTCCCAATAAACCAAATATTTCACCTTTTGATATTGTCAGATTTAGTTTATTCACTGCGGTAATTTCGCCATAAACCTTTGTGAGCTCTTGTGTCTTTATTATTATTTTATCACACATCATTATCGCCGCCCGTATTTTTTAAAGGTCCAAACCACCCAAGATATAACACCAGCTATAATAACCACACCTACCAAACCCCACAAGGTAGAGGTGTGAACTGTTACTCGAATATCGGCATTTTCAGAAGACTCGCTTGCAGAAGCATTAATTGTAAGCATATAATCCCCTGCAATAGCTTTACCATCAGGTGTTATAAAAGCGGTGACCTGCTGTTTTTCCCCGCTCTTTATTCGCTCAATCTTTTCCGGTTCGAAGGTAACGGCCCATCCCGACGGTGCAGAAGCAGAGAGGTTTACCGATTGTAGATCGGCACTGCCCTTGTTTTCAAGTTCAAGAGTTAGCGAGCCCTTTCGCCCGGCAGTAAGATCAGCATTCAATTGACCTGTAGAAGTAGAGAGTTCAAGGCGGTAGACTCCCGAAATTTCTACTTCCAAATCAACCTGGGCGGCCTCACTTCCGTGTACTGCCGCTGCCGTAATAGTGTATTTTCCTGCTTTCACGCCTTTTGGAGGTTTTACAGTTATATCGAGATCTTGGGATTTTCCAGGCTCTAAACTTAAACTCGTGATTTGGTTTTCCTGGTAGGCCGGTTTAAAAGATATTTGCCAGCCTTCCGGTGCTTTAGCCCCAAGACTATAAAAGCGAGCACGACCACTATTATTATAAAGGGTCCCTCTAAACCCAAAAGTTGCCGTGTCAGGCCCGGAAAGTGCAGGATATTGCACCTCGATTTTGTCAGAACCGCTAGCATCAGTATCGATTCTTATATTGAGAGGCAGGCTAACTCGCCCACCGCCGGACGCCTCCAATGTTACGTTGTAATCCCCGTTTTTAGTTTCTGATGGAATCTGGACCCGAAGTTCTGCTTCAGCAGAGTCATTTGCGGGTACATAAACTCTGTGGATTTTCATTCCATCACCGAAAATTCCCGTAGTCCAATCAGGGGGTGTTGAGGTAACTTTAATGTCAACAAATCCCACCCCATTGACAGTGATGGGAAATGTTATATTACTTCCCGGTTGGGCTGAAACTCCGGGATAAGGAGTGGAAAGAGATAGCTGTCCAGCACCATAGGATGTACCTAATAAGAGTGACCAAATGAGCAGAGAAAGTAATACAAATCTGCCAACTTTCCTTGGGTAAAACTTAGTAAAATTCAGCGAATTTGACAAGTTCTCATCACCTTCCATTTCGTAATTATAAATTTTTCAATGTCATTTTAAAATATAATTTTGAAAAAAATGTGAGGACTTTGTTAGGATATTGTAAAAGCCATTTAGAGTGTCCGTGAAAGTAAAACAAGATTTTGTTGAAGTATTTATATGTATTTTGATACAATAGTGTATGAGATGATTCAGTGAGGTGAATTTGTGGATATATACGGTATCTTGAAGGATTATTTTGGATATGACGATTTTAAAAAAGGTCAAAAAGAGTTAGTAAATGCGGTTATTAGTGGTAGAGATGTTCTGGGCATAATGCCAACAGGTGGAGGAAAATCCCTTTGTTATCAATTGCCTTCAGCTGTTTTAGAAGGGGTGACTGTAGTAATATCACCACTCATTTCCCTAATGAAAGACCAAGTGGATGCACTTGATGAAATGGGGCTTCCCGGGACTTTTATAAACAGCACCCTTGATTACAATGAATTTATCGATAGGCTTTATGAAATTCGAAATGGTAATTACAGGCTACTTTATGTTGCCCCTGAGCGTTTAAATACGGATTTATTTTTTAATCTTGCAAAGGATATTAAAATTTCAATGGTGGCCGTTGATGAGGCTCATTGTATAAGCCAATGGGGTCACGACTTTAGACCTAGTTACCTGCAAATCCCCAAATTCATAGACTCTCTTGATGAGCGACCAACAGTAGCTGCGTTTACAGCAACGGCAACTAAAGAGATTGTAGGGGAAATAAAGAAACTAATAGGCCTCAATAAGCCCTTTGAAGTTATTACGGGTTTTGATAGGCCCAATTTGTTCTATCAAGTTGCAAAACCTAGCAACAAATTCTCGTTTTTGTTGGATTATCTAAAGAGCAATTATGTCAATGATTCAGGAATAGTATATTGTGCCACAAGAAAAACAGTTGAAGCCCTAACGGATAGACTTCGGGCACATGGTATTTCGGCAGTGGGGTACCATGGGGGGATGGATTCTGATATACGGCGAAAAAATCAGGATTGGTTCATGCTTGACAAGATAAGGATAATAGTGGCTACAAATGCTTTTGGTATGGGTATAGACAAACCTGACATTAGATTTGTAGTTCACTACAACATGCCAAAGAATATGGAAGCGTATTATCAGGAGGCGGGTAGGGCAGGTCGTGACGGAGGCAAGAGTGATTGCATATTGATGTATTCACCTGCCGATATAGTGAAACAAAAAGTTATTATTCAAAGTGAAGATCTTTCCCCTCTGAGAGAAAAATCTCTATATGAGAATCTTCAGTATCTGGTGGACTACTGCCATACAGATGCTTGTTTGAGAAATAAGATACTGGTTTATTTCGGTGAAAAACCCCAGAAAAAAAGCTGTAATAATTGTAGCTGCTGCCAGGATCAATCTGAAAAGTTGGATATGACTACTGAGGCGCAAAAGATATTGTCATGTATATACAGGGTCAATCAAAGCTACGGGGTAAATGTTGTCACACAGGTTTTGAAAGGCTCTAGAAATAAAAAGGTATTGGGGAGGGGGCTTGATAAGACTTCTACATATGGAATAATGCGAGAATACAGTAATACTGTAATTAAAGAGATGATAATGACCTTAATCTCAAAAGGGTATATCCAAATGACAGCTGATAAATATCCCGTCATAAGGCTCACTGCTAAATCCAAGGAAATACTAAACGGCAAGGTGAAATTTTATCACAAGAAAGATCTACTTCAACGGCCTGAACCTTCTAAGGCGGATGGTGGATTATCCCTTGCCCAAATCGACGAAAACTTTGACAAAGATCTATTTGAAAGCCTTAGACAGTTAAGACATACCATAGCCCAATCAAAGGGCCTTCCGCCATATATTATCTTTCATGATGTCAGCCTGAAGGAAATGGCCACGTACATGCCTCAAAACCGGGAAGAATTTTTTAAAATTAAAGGTGTAGGTCAGAAAAAATATGAAATATATGGTAAAGAATTTATCAATCTAATAAATGGGTATATCGAAAAAGAGGGTTTGGATGTAAATGTGATAAGACAACAGATAAAAAAGAGCAAAACAAATATAAAAACAGATCGCTATGAACAAACCTATGAGCACTATTTAAGGGGACTTACTCTTGAAGAAATTGCAAAGTCCAGGAATCTTACAACTAACACCATAATAAATCACTTGGCAAGATGTGAAGAAAGGGGAAAGACCATTGATTGGTCGAGATTCATTGACACTGAAAAGGAAAACAAGATTCTACAAGTAATAGAGAAAGTGGGAGCGGAAAAGCTAAGGCCCATTAAAGAAGTGTTACCAGAGGAAATCACGTATGAGGACATCCGCCTAGTTGTCTGTAAACATGCATAATTTAAAGGTCCTATTTGTCATAAGTTTTACCGTAGATGAGCATTATTTTATAAGTTTCGATAGTTTTTTGAATTGAGGGGTGCCGGCTTTTTTTAATAAATCAAAAAGAATCGTCTCAACATTTGTTATCACTGCTCCCATTTGGGCCATTTGAAAGATGCCATTTTTGTAATTTTCTTTCGTTCGGGAGCATACGGCGTCTTGAGCTATAAAAACCTGGAACTTATGATCAAGTAGATCTCTTACGGTTTGAAGTACACATACATGTGTCTCCATTCCCGCAATAACTACATTTTTTCTTTTAAGTTTTTCCAAGGTAGTGGATACTTCATCAGTATATGCGGAAAAAGTCAGTTTTTCATAAATTAAGTTTTCCTTTAAACCTATCCTCAATTCAGGCACAGTTTTTCCTAGGCCCTCCGGGTATTGCTCAGTAACTACTATAGGAATATTAAGCTCCTCAGCTATAGCAATTAAAACACCGGTATTTTCAACAACCTTCTTGCCGTATTTCATAGCTGCCACTAGGCGCTCTTGAACATCAACTACCATTAAGATTGTATCATCGAATTTCAAAGTAAACTTATCCACGTAAAGACCTCCTTAAACAGTCATTTACAATGCATTTTTGCTACTATATTTGGTGAAGCCCAGGGAAAAGGTGTCCCTGAGATCATTGAGATTCCCCTCATATATTACTTCCCGGCCAATATTTAGTAGATCTTGTGGCCTTATCTGGCTAGGTAGTCTACATGAGTCAACAACACCGTTCTGCTGTAATACATAATAAACAAATTCCGAACAGAAAAATCTCTTATTACTATGTCTACATATACCTATATAATTAAAAATCAGACCGGAATAGTTGTACCCATATTGGCGGGATAGCCACATGTTTTCAGTCATTGTCTTTACTCCGATAAACTGCTGTTGTGTAACAGATATTCTCAATATACAACAGGGTACCAGTGGATATCTACCATAAACGCCGGTACCGATTTCCTCTTTAACCATAGTCCCTATAAAGGGGAAACTCACATATTTTCTAGCAAAACTATACATCGGTGAAAACCAGTCATTGAAGGCCAAAGACGCATGGGAATATGTTGCACCGGTCGCCTTTCTTATTGATCTTGCAACAATAGTGTTTGTCTTTGTTAAAACTACATATATATTGTTCAAAAAAAGTTCCCACCATTCCTCAAAAGATGTCATAAGTTTTTAAAGTTATTTAATCTCAAATATGGCTTGTGCCGTATTTGAGATTAATAGTAGAGATATTATACCATGAAGATGGGGTTTGGGGAATAGGTGAAAAACTAAAATTTAAAAACCACACCAATTAAAGCTGTGCCCAATAGGACAAGGATCGGATGGATTTTATACTTATTTAGTAAAAGTACGATTGCAGTAAACAGTATCAATGATTTAACATTAAGAGCATTTAATACTTTTTGTGTCTGTAGATACTTGCTCACATTAAATAAAGATATTTTTGCCACTTGGAACCCTGCGGCTCCAATAAGCCCTGCAACTGCAGGCCTTATACCGTAAAAGCTTGCCTGCACTATCGGCTGTTCACTAAATTTCATATAATAGTGGGCTATTAACACAATAATAATTACTGAAGGGGTCACAAGCCCTAGCACGGCTATCACTGATCCCAGTAGATGGGCGGTTTTATAGCCTACATAAGTAGCCATATTTATTCCAATGGGACCCGGGGTAGATTCAGATATGGCGATCATGTCTATTAGTTCTTGAGATGTGAACCAATCATATTTATCGGATATATCCTGAAGAAAGGGCAAAGTCGCTAGTCCACCACCTATAGCGAATAGGCCGGTTTTAAAGAACTCTAAAAATAATGCAATATAAATCATTATATATCAACCCTTATTAGTTTAGTTAG
>CAYMGK010000031.1:0-5008 GCA_964389965.1 uncultured Clostridia bacterium
CTACTTCACGGTTTATAGCACATGGGGTGCCGATTTAGTTTTGGCAGGTCATGTTCACGGTGGAGCTGTCAGGATTCCTTTTATCGGAGGACTGCTATCGCCCGAACGCTCATTCTTTCCCAAATACGATGCCGGAGAATATGAACTTAACAAATCAAAAATGATAGTAAACAGGGGGCTAGGGGAAAGTACCATAAAATTAAGAGTCTTTAATCCGCCGGAAATAACAGTGATTACATTGAATAATTTTGTATAATTACAATTTGCATCCAGAAGACAAAGGGGGTCGGGGTAAGGAGTTAATCTCCTGTAAAATCAGACCATAGATCGTTCAACCAAGTAACGGAGACTTTTTCTAAATTTTGTATCCTGCTCAGGCTCTCTTTTTTTGAACTTTGTATACTTATTATGTTTTCTTCGGATTTCCCGATTTATATGCCTACGGGCTAATAACTGATTGATGTTTTCCGAAGAAATTATAAGACCGTTTTGATTGATGCAAAAGGCATCTTTGGCAAGAGCCATTGCCGCCAGACCATAATCCTGGGTGATTACAATATCACCTTTTGCGGTGTGGTTTACAATATAGAAGTCAGCACTGTCGGGAGATTGATCCACTGTTATGATGGTCGCATAATCATCCCATAATTCATGGGAGAAGTTTTTTACTATGATTACTTCCAAATCATAGGATTTAGCAATTTTTACGGCTATATTAACAACAGGGCAGCCATCTGCATCTACAAGTATTTTCATAAATATCACCTTAAACTATTATATCATAGCTTATATAAATATTTGTAAAGTACGCCAATTATTATCCAGGATGTATATATTCCAGTTGACCATTTGCAATGTATCCTTTTTTATGCCTACCTTGCATCCTGTAGTTGAGAAAGACAACCGGGCCACCCATTTAGTTTCAGCATGTGAGGCTTATATATCATGGGCCCTTTGATATACCGGTTTTTTCTAAACCTAAATATTGTTATGATTTATTTTACACGTCAGATAGCCGGCAAAAGTTACCGCTGTCAGCTTTGGCAACTATTGTGGCACCATACAGGCAGCCAAATCATTTACCATATGTCAACCAATTACAAAGAGAAGTTGACAATAACCCCCGAGTCCTGGTACAATAAAGGAAAATTGTATTATGCAAAGGGGCGAATTTCTATGCGTTTAAAAACCAAGGATATGATTTTGATAGCATTATTTGCAGCATTAACTGCCATTGGAGCCTTTATTAAGATACCGACTCCCCTTGTACCTTTTACCTTACAGTATTTATTTTGTGCATACTCGGGTATTCTGTTGGGTGCAAAGCATGGGCTTTACTCGCAGCTCTTGTATTTGGGTGTTGGCTTAATGGGTTTCCCTGTTTTTACTCAGGGAGGAGGCCTGACATATATTTTTCAGCCCACTTTCGGTTACATTATAGGTTTCTCGTTATGCTCATATATTATCGGGAAGCTTACGGATAAGTTGGATAAAATCACTCTGACCGGCCTGCTAGGCCCAATTTTAGCAGGCATGTCCGCAGTATACTTATGTGGTATCATTCATTTATTCTTAATCATGAATTTCTATTTGGGTAAATCCATGTCAATAAAGGCGGCAATTCTTGCAGGCTTGTTTCCGTTTATATTTACAGATTTGATATACAGTGTATTAATAGCCCTTACTGCCTCGGTTATCGTGCCTTCTTTGAGAAAACTGGGATTGGTGGGGGAAGCTCGCCACTAAATTTATCATAGTGATTACCTAATCACACCGGGAAGTAGTTTAGAGGAAAATGATAAAGGCAGCAGGCTTTGAATTGTAAGTTTTAAATTAAAAATATTACTTAATAAAAGGCTACTGGTATATCAGTAGCCTTTTATTAAGTGCGACCGGCACGGGTAGCAACTTGGCAGTAAAAGTCTACCGCGGGGTTGGTTGTAGGAACGTTAGCTAGGGCAAAGGTATCCAATGCGATGTCGGGTACCGACGATGCAAGCAGATAGATGGACTTTCTTAAAAGTGTTTAGTAAAATGAACACAAGTAAGAGATACTTTTTTATAAAGTGAAGAAAATGCACCTGTTTTAGATGAAAATAAAAATATAGAAGTTGTGTTTTTAACTCATGAATATATTATAGTTAGTATATTGGCGATTTTAAGAGTAATCACAAGTTTAAGTATAGACATAAGGGGTCAAGACAAAGCTAAAGAGACAATATTTTATGAATTTACCATAAACCTAGAGAAAGGGGGAAGTTAAAACATGGTAGATATAACTTTTGTTATACCTTATGATGAGATTACAAATGAGGTTTCAAGTTCTTTAACTGCTGTAAAGGAGGAAGGTATAAATTTTAAGACAACCTATATGGTTGGTACTCAGGAGGTTTTAACAAGAAAATTTTCTTCTGATATAATTATAGCAAGGGGAGTTACATATTTAGCCTTGAAAGAAAAATTACAGGACATACCGGTAATTGAAATAGTGGTTACAGGTTATGACGTCATAAGGGCAATTGATGAATGTAAAAGGAAGTATAATGCGGAGAAGATTGCGGTTATTGGGTCAGAGTCAATGATTTTTGGGGCAAAAAGTCTAAATGAAATAATGAATGTGAAACTTAGCACTTTTCAAATTAGGGATGAGCAAGAAGCATTAAAAGCGCTGGAAATGGCCCAAGAGTATAATTGTGAAGCAATTGTTGGTGGCTTGATGACATACAACATAGCCAAGAGCATGGGCTGGAATTCCGTATGGATCAGGACTGGGAAAGAAGCTATAAGACAAGCGATAAATGCAGCGGATGTTGTGACAAAAGAAAGAGCTAAATCGGAACTATTTAAGATAATATTAGATAAAGCCAAAGATGGAATAATAGCTGTGGATAAAAACGGATATATTAGTGCAATCAACAAAACGGCCTACAGGAATTTAGGAATTGAACGAAATAAAAAGATTGATGGTATACCAATAAAAAAGGTTTTTCCTCAACCCGAATTGTTAAAAGCAATAGAAAGAGGAGAAAAGCAAAGTGGTTCCATTTATAAAATATTAGATAAAATGGTAGTATCTAACATTGATACTATTAAAGTGAATGAACGAAAAGAAGGAGTTGTCATTTCTTTTCAAAATGTTGACGACATTCAAGAAATAGAAAGTAAGATCAGGAGAGAACTTAGCAAGAAAGGCCTAGCGGCCAAATATACTTTTAAAGACATAGCAGGGAAGAGTGCGGAAGTAAAGACAACAATAGAAACTGCATATAAATTTAGCCAAGTGGATTCAAACATATTGCTTATAGGAGAAACAGGAACCGGTAAAGAATTATTTGCTCAAAGCATACACAATGCGAGTAATAGAAAAGAACAGGCATTTGTTGCCGTGAATTGTGCTGCTTTACCGGAAAATCTTTTAGAAAGTGAACTTTTTGGATATGTGGAAGGAGCATTTTCAGGTGCAGTTAAGGACGGAAAAGTAGGATTGTTTGAGTTGGCACATAATGGGACTATATTCTTGGATGAAATAGGAGAAATACCATTAAATTTACAGGTAAAACTTTTGAGGGTTTTGCAAGAAAAAGAGATAAGAAGAATAGGTGATAATAAGGTTATTCCCATAAATGTTAGGGTGATTTCTGCCACAAATACAGATCTAATAAAGAAGATTGAGGGAGGGGAGTTTAGGCAGGACTTATTCTACAGATTAGATGTACTTCATATAAATATACCTCCATTAAGAAGGCGAAGGGAGGACATACGGCTATTATCAAACACTTTTGTAAATGGGTATTCAAAAAAGTTTAAAAAAAACACACCTACGATTGCTATAGAGGCTTATGAAGTTTTAAGTAAATATATTTGGCCCGGCAATGTAAGGGAACTTAAAAACATTTGTGAAAGATTAGTGGTGCTAGATGAAAAAGGTGAGATTACCAAGGCTGATGTAATAAAACAAGTAAACTATAATAGTAAGAGCACATATAACAAAAATACCGTAGAAGAAAACGTTAAAAAACATTGCGAATATTCTATTGAACAAGCTGAAAAGGAAACCATAATAAATGTATTGAGAGAGGTAAATTTTAATAAAACGAAGGCAGCTGAGATACTTGGAATTAGCAGAACTACATTATGGAGAAAACTAAAGGAGATGGATATAGGCAATTAATATGAGGATCGTAAGTAAGCCAAATATATTCTTCTCATTGAATAATTATATATTTATCTACAATTGGGGGAGGTATCAATGATTCATATTGATTTTATTGTGCCATATAAAGGAATCGAAGAAACTGTTACACAGGTATTTTCTGAGAGACCGGACAGATCGGAAATATCACATAAAATAATAGTTATACCGCCATCAGGTAAGACGAAGCTAAAACTAGACGGTGATGTAGTCATTTCGCGTGGATATACTGCGGCATCTTTAAAGGGAATGAAATTGACAAATGTAGAACTCAAGACAACAAGTTATGATATTTTAACAGCTGTAAATGAGTGTGTAAGAAGATTCGGCAGCAAAAAAATTGGAATTTTTGGCACATTTAATATGATTTATGGTTCTGAAAACATAAATCATATTTACCACGATATAGAAATTCGTTGCTTTACTGTAGAAAAGAGAAGTGGTCTTAAAACTACTATGGGAAAAGCAATATCCGAAGGTATAGATGCGGTTGTGGGAGGTTTATCGGCTTATGAAATCGCAGGAGAAATGCGCATAAATGCTGTTGTGATAAAAACTGGGAAAGAGTCTATCTGTAGAGCTGTTGATGAGGCAATAAAAGTAGTTGAAGTAACACGTAGTGAGAGGGAAAAAACAACCAGAATAAAAACTATTATGAATTATTCTTCGGAAGGAATCATATCAACAGATAGAGATGGTATGATGACCCTAATAAATAAATATGCAGCTGGATTTTTCAATACAGAGGAAGAAAGAGTAATCGGTAATCATATTTCACGGTGCCTCCCAAGACTTGATGTAGAATCAGTTATTAAA
>CAYMGK010000031.1:5018-14122 GCA_964389965.1 uncultured Clostridia bacterium
GTGAAATTCAAAAACTTGATAATAAGATGATCTCGGTAAATTGTGTGCCTATTAAGGGGAAAAATGAAAATACAGGCAGTGTAATAACATTTCAAGATGTAACTAAGATACAAGAGCTTGAAGGGAAAATTAGAAAAGAGTTATATGTTAAAGGTTTTGTGGCAAAATATGATTTTAATGATATTTTATATAAGGACAAGCTTATGACGGAAACTATAAGAATTGCAAAGCGTTTTAGCATGTCAGACTTAGATGTTTTGATATCAGGAGAAACAGGTACCGGTAAAGAGCTCTTTGCTCAAAGTATTCATAATGCCAGCAAGAGATGCCATGGCCCTTTTGTTGCCATAAATTGTGCTGCACTGCCGGAACAACTTTTAGAAAGTGAACTTTTTGGATATGTTGAGGGAGCTTTTACTGGAGCTGCAAAGGGTGGAAAAGCGGGGCTTTTCGAGATAGCTCATAAGGGCACTATTTTTTTAGATGAAATCGGTGATATTTCTGCAAAACTACAAGGTAGACTTCTTAGAGTTATACAAGAGAGAGAAATTATTCGGCTAGGGCACGATAGAATTATTCCTATTGATGTACGGGTAATATCGGCATCTAACAAAAATTTATACGAAGAAGTGGAAAGGGGAAATTTTAGACAGGATTTATTATATCGCCTTAATGTTTTAAAACTCAAAATACCGCCACTGCGAAAGCGTAAAGATGATATTATGTTACTAATTAATCATTATATAAATAAAGAACGAAATAAATCCAAATGCATTTTAAAAGGAATTTCTAAAGAGGCCCAAAAGTTGTTATTAGAGCATAAATGGCCAGGTAACGTTAGAGAATTAAAAAATTTCTGTGCTCGTATTTGTGCATTGTGTCAGAATGAAACAGCAACAGTTGAAGATATTTATACATCATTAGAGGTGGATGAAATAAATAAAAAAAAGAGAGAAGTAAGCTCAAGAGACGTATTTGACTTAAGGGCAAACATTGAAGAGTCAGAAAAAGACCAAATAATTGCAGCATTAAAAATAGCTAACAATAGTAGAAAAGATGCTGCATATTTATTAGGGATTGACAAAAGTACTCTTTGGAGAAAAATAAGAAAGTATAATATTGGTTCTATAAAATAATTGCATTATTACAATCTAAATGTTGCATAATTACAATATAACATATCTAAAAAGGCCTAAAATTTCACCAACTAGGCCTTTTTTATGTTGGCACGTTAATTGCTTATTAATAATATATAGAACCAAACTTAAAACAAGTATGTCGGCACACTTATTTAATTGGGAAGGAGTATTGAATTTTAGGAGGAAAAATGCATGATATACCATAATTTATACCCTAGAAGCAGTAAAAAAACTATAGTTATAGGGGTAATCGGAACAGGCCATTTCGGAACTACGGTGCTAATTCAATCGATGAAAAATGAGTATATAAAGGTTGCGGCAATAGCTGATAAAAATCTTGAAGCAATAAAGCTAGCCTTTAAGCATGCGAAGATAGACGACGAAATGATTGCAATATGTGAAAGTGCAAGTGATGCAATAAAAGCATTCGAGCAAGGAAAATATGTTGCTACTATAGACCCAATGATACTAATGGAACTACCCACTGATATTATAGTAGAGGCTACGGGTAACCCCGAGGCGGGTGCAAAACATGCACTTGCTGCAATAAATAATGGTAAACACATAGTTATGGTTAATAAGGAAACTGATTCTTGTGTAGGTCCCATATTACATAAATTAGCTCATGAAAAGGGTTTAATTTATACACCTGTTGATGGTGACCAGCATGGATTATTGATTCAAATGGTAGAATGGGCAAGAGATATAGGGTTAGACGTGATTTGTGCAGGTAAATCTAGAGATGCAGAGTTTGTATATAATAAAAATGAAGCAACAGTGTCGGTTTTTGAAGATGGTATAACTGTATCAAAGACAATTACTGTGAAGCTAGCAAAAGAAGATGCAAAGTATATGGATGTTCTTCCAGATGATAAAAAGGTAGAGTACCTTAAAAAACGCAAGGAAATACTCGGTGAGTTAGATGGGTGTGGCGGGTTCGATCTTTGTGAAATGGTTATAGCGGCAAATGCATTAAGATTAAAACCGGATATTCCAGTTATGTACGATGCTATTGTAAGAACATCGGAAATACCAAAGGTCCTTTGTGAAAAGAGAGATGGTGGTATTCTCACACAACATGGCGTCATTGAAGTTGTGACTTGTCTGAGAGAGTCAGAAGAAGCTGGTCTTGGCGGTGGGGTATTCATGGTGGTTGCATGCGAAAATGAGTATGCACAAAGGATTTTAGCTACAAAGGGATGTCTTTCAAATACAAGTGGTTCTGTATCTCTCGTCTATCGACCATATCATTTGTGTGGGGTAGAAGCTCCTACAACAATTTTGTGTGCCGGCCTCTTGAAAGTAGCAACTGGGCCAAGAGAGTATAAACAACTATATGATATTGTGCAAGTCGCAGCAATTGATTTGAAGGCTGGAGATGTGATGGGAGGTGATCATGATAAAAGGATGACTACAAAAATAGTTCCGGCATCACCCATTAAACTGGGTGGAGGTATACCAACTCATATGCTCAATGGAATGAAGCTGATTAAGGATGTACCCCAAGGAACATTGATAACCTACGATATGCTTGAGAAGCCACGGGATTCTGTGCTATGGAAATTAAGGGAAATGCAAGATGAATTACCTTTATGATTTGGATCATAAACAGCCAAAAACTGCTTAAGACTTATTGATAGAGGGAGGATAAATTAACATGAAAAAGGCATTGTCTGTTTTGATTACCTTGATATTGTTAACTACTATTTTAACGGGCTGCACTTCTCAGGGAACACCGCCTTCTTCGAAAAATTCAGATCAATCATCTTCAGCTGCGCCTGAGAAAAAAGAATGGAAACCCAATAAACCTATCGAGGTCATTGTCCCTTATGCTGCAGGTGGTGGCCAAGATGTTGCCGCAAGAATTTTTGCAAAGTACGCTGAAGAATATGTAGGCCAAAAAATCGTGGTTAACAACAGAGAAGGCGGCTCAGGGACTATAGGGCATACAGCGCTTGCAAATGCAAAACCCGATGGGTATACACTTGGCATTATTCACACATGGATGCTTCTTGACCAGTTTCTTGTTGATGGCGTCAAGTATACCGAGAAAAGCTTTACACCACTTACTATGTTTTGCGCTGATCCAACAATTGTTGTAACTCATAAGTCACTTGGCGTTAAAAATGCTTCAGAGTTAGTAGAACTGGCGAAAACCAAGAAGATTACATGGGGTGGTCCTGCTTTTTCAGCTCAAGATTATCCACGTCTCTTTGTACAAATTGCAACCGGTGTTGAGTTTAGCCATATGATATTCCAGGGTGGAGCCCCTGCCCTTGCTGCGGTTGCTGGTGGAAATTGCGATGTAACTTCCGTATTTCCTTCGGAGTACCGGGCAATGGCTTCAAATCCAGATGTTGTTCCCATTGCTGTTACAAGTGATGGTAAAATAAGTGAATTTCCGGATCTCCCAAGCCTTAAAGAACAAGGCATAGATGCTACTTTTTATCAGTGGAGAGGTTATGCCGCACCTGCAGGCACTTCAGATGATATAGTTGCTTTTTATGATAATGCTTTCAAAAAGACCTTTGAAAACCCCAAGTTTCAGGAAGATATGAAAAAGGCCGGGTTTAACCTTATGTACAAGAACAATGCTGATTTTACCAAGTATTACTTAGAGGGCTTTGAATTTAATAAAAAGGTTGTTCAGGACGTTTTAGCTGCAAAGAAAAAATAATCAACTGATAATATTTTATGAGTATACGGCATTTTGTGCCGTATACTCATAATCTTTAGTCCCATGTAACAATATGCATTAATCAAACATTATGTAACAAGTAATATGTCAATGTCATTGGGGGTGCTTATTATGCGAAAGAAAAAGTTAGATATATTAATCTGTGTTTTATTAACTATCATACTTTTGGTTTTTGCAACTCAGTTTTCCGAAATTACTCCGATTGCACGTATATATCCTATAGGTGTTATGCTTGGTACTTTTATCTGTATCTTGATACTTCTTGTACAATCTATAAGATCAATCAGAACCAATGCATCTCAAAATACAGAACTTATGACGGCCCAAGTTGTAAAGAAAATTATATATTATATACTGCTTATATTGGTATATATACTCTTGTGGGAATGGCTTGGTTACATAATTACTACATTTTTATTCACACTGGTTTCACTATTGTTCCTTGGCATGAAAAATAAGACCGTTCTTACCCTTTTTCCAATTTGCATCACAGCGGTTATATATATACTTTTTACAAATCTATTAATGGTATCCCTTCCTAAAGGAATCTTTATAGAAATGTTTCTGTAATTGGGGAATCGAAACCTTGTCGAATATGGTAATGGAGGTTCTTATATATGTTTGAGTATATAATGATTGGTTTCTCGCAGGTTTTTCGACCTATAAATCTTGTTCTCTGTGTAGTAGGGCTTCTTATAGGCATTGTTTTTGGGGCTCTCCCGGGCTTTACTGCCACAATGGGTGTTGCAGTATTTGTTCCATTCTCTTACTATCTTGAACCTCAAGGTGCTTTGCTTTTACTGAGCGGTATATATTGTGGAGGTGTATATGGAGGTTCTATTCCGGCAGTAATTCTGGGCATTCCCGGAACGCCAGCTTCCGCTCCCACATCTTTTGATGGAAGAGAACTTACCCTAAAGGGACAAGCCGGGCGTTCTCTTGCTCTTGTCACTTTTTCTTCATCATTTGGTGGTTTTATGAGTTCCATCGCACTTTTATTTTTAACACCGGCTCTTGCCATTATTGCTTTAAAGGTTGGTCCGCCTGAGCAGATGATGATTGCTATCTTAGGCCTTAGTGTTGTATGTATGCTTACCGAAGGAAATATGATAAAAGGTGTTCTTGTTGGGATGTTTACACTTCTAATTGCTACAATTGGTCAGGATCCACAGGTAGGTTTTCCGCGGTTCACTTTTGGAATTTATCAACTTACAGGTGGCGTTTCTCTTGTGCCGATTTTGATTGGTTTATTTGCCATTCCGGAAGTAATTAAAATGCTTGAGGATTCAGAGGAATTGCTTGTAGATACCGATAAAGTAGGCAAAATGCTCCTTCTGATGTCAGATATTAAAGATAATGTAGTAAATTATATCCGTTCTGCTATTATCGGCATCATTATTGGTATTATTCCGGCGGCAGGCCCGGATGTAGCAGCATTTTTATCCTACAACGAGGCAAAGAAAAACTCGAAGCACCCTGAGAATTTCGGCAAGGGTGCTATTGACGGCATTATTGCATCGGAAACCGCCAATAATGCCGTTACCGGGGGTTCGCTTATCCCGCTGCTAACACTTGGTATACCAGGAAGTGCCCCTGCTGCTATTTTTCTTGGTGCTATGTACATTCATGGGCTACGTCCAGGCCCTCAACTTTTCAAGGAAAATGCTGATGTAGTTTACACTTTGCTCGTTGCTTTTAGTTTTATCAACATACTTTTATTTTTTGTCGGCTGGATATTTTGCAAATACTCACTCAAGGTGCTCTTAATTCCAAAAACTATACTTGCTACAAGTATCGTATTACTTGCTACTGTGGGTTCTTATGCAATATCAAAAAACTTATTTGATGTTATACAGATGTATATTGCAGGTGTAGCAGGTTATATAATGGTTAAAAACGATTACCCCTTGTCACCGGTTGCTTTAGCACTTTTGCTTGGACCTATGCTTGAACAGGCTATTAGTCAGACTTTCGTTATGTACGGCACAAAATTTTATATGATTTTTACTCGCCCAATTACCATTGTGTTATTTCTTCTTATTGTTCTTTCGTTTGCATGGAGACCGATAATCAACTTAATTCAAAAGAAAAGAAACGAGGAGGCAATTTCTTAAATGGGGAATTATATACTCATGGCAGAAACAATATTGGTTGGCGCTGAGCTTTCGGCACTAAAAAATGGGGCTATAGTTGTAAAGGACAAGCAAATTGAGTATGTGGAAGATAAAGCCGATGTGACCTCTAATCCATTATATAGCGGGTATGAAATGATTGATCTTGGTAATGTTGTTCTTATGCCTGGGATGATTGACTGTCACAATCATACTTCACTGGATGCAAGGCTGAATGGACATCTTGAAATGATGAACGATCCTGAGTGTGAATTGACGATAAGGGCGATAAAAAATATGCGGGATGATTTATTCTCAGGTGTTACATCTACGCGATGCTTGGGTGAAAAGTATTACATTGATGTTGCTTTACGTAGTGCAATTAATGTCGGTAGGCTAGAGGGTCCAAGACTTCAGGTGTCAGGTATTGGTATGAGAAGCATTCATGGCCACGGTTTTGTGGGTGTTCCTCATACAGGTGAACAAGAGTTTCGCAAAACATGCAGGGAGAACATGCTAAGGAAAGTAGACCTGCTTAAAGTATTTGTAACTGCTGGTGCACCACCGTTAAACGGTAATTTTATTCCTTCATTCCTCTCTCTTGAAGAAATAGAGACGGTAACGAGTGAAGCTAAGCGTATGGGAATAAGAACAGCTGCCCATTGCATTGGCGGAGAAGGTCTTATAAACTGTGTAAAAGCTGGAGTTGATGTTATAGACCATGCTTATTGTGCAACTGACTCCGATCTTGAACTTATTGCAGAAAACAACCGATTTGTGTGTTTGACAGCCAGTGTATTTATGGATACTGAACGTAATAAGCTAAATCCGCCTGAAGTAGCCTATGCTACCGATAAGGGACGTGAACGGGTTATAAAGTCCATGGAGAAGATTGTTAAAAGCGGTGTAAAATATGCCCTAGGTACTGATGCAATGCATGGTGCTCTTTATAAAGAAGCCATTTTTGCTACACATCTCGGTGCCAGTAGTTATGATGCATTATTGGGTGTAACCATTAATGCTGCACGTCTTTGTGCAATTGATAATATAACTGGCAGCTTAGAATCCGGGAAATATGCTGATATTATTGCTGTAAAGGAAAATCCAATTGAAAATCTAAAGACACTTCGAGATGTTATGTTTGTTATGAAAGAGGGGGAAATATATAAGGCTTAAAAGCACATTCTTCTCCGATAAAGAATGGATATAGAGGAACTGATAGTTTCATAATAAAACATATCATGCTTCATATATGAACAAAGTGTTTCATAAACTAATGAATCTAAGAGCATTTCATGCAAATAATTCACATAGAAATGAACTTTGCAATAAATATCAAAGTTCATTTCTTCGCTCATGATGCGCTTTGTAGTCAATTTACTGATTACAGAATAGTCAGTTGGCACGGTTTATGCTTATAAGTATTAATAACAGGCTAGCCGCATTCTACAAGATAGGAGGCAGAGATTTGTCAAAGGAGATTTCAGAACAAAAGCCAATAATAGGTGATGCAACAGGTATTGGGCCTGAAATTGTAGCTAAGGTTGCTGCAAAAAGGTTCTACCAAAAATATTGTTTGCCGATCATAATTGGAGACCAAAGAGTACTCCGCCTTGGAATGAAAAATGCAAAGGTAGATTTCCCATATACAGTTTATGAAGATATTGAAGAGGTAGAATTGAATCGAGAATTACCTGTGTTAGACCAAAAAAACCTTGATCCGTCTAAAATAAAACAAGGGGTGTTAAGTGCATATAGTGGCAAAGCAGCAGGGGATTTATTGATAACTGCCATAAACCTGTTTAAAAAAGGCAAAATAGATGGTTTTACCTTTGCACCACTTAACAAAGCAGCTCTCAGAACGGGAGGGCATGACTTTGAAAGTGAGCATATGTTATTTGCTCATTATTTCAACTGGACAGAACCTTATGGAGAAATGAATGTTCTAGGGGATGTTTGGACATCTCGTGTTACAAGTCACATTCCTATAAAAGAAGTAAGTAGCAAACTGTCAAAAGAATCTATTTTAAAAGCTATCGTACTTGCAGATAAAACCTTGAAAAGAGTAGGAATTAGAAATTCAAAAGTAGCTGTAGCTGCTTTAAACCCCCATTCAGGTGAAAATGGATTATGCGGAAGAGAAGAAATTGATGTAATAATACCTGCAATTGAAGAAGCCTCTAAAATGGGAATAAATATCGCTGGCCCATATTCTCCGGATATATTGTTTTATAAAGCATTTAACGGTGAGTTTGATGTGGCTGTTACAATGTATCATGATCAAGGTCAGATTGCCATGAAACTGAAAGGTTTTGAGCAAGGTATAACTGTGGCTGCCGGTTTTCCCGCACCGATTGTAACATCTGCTCATGGAACGGCTTATGATATAGTTGGAAAGGGTATAGCAAAGACAACGGCCTTTGAAAATGCGGTGAAGATGACTGCAAAAATGGCTCTTTTTGATAAAAAGGCTTTTAAATAATGCCGTATAGTTACATATTTTAAGATATATAAGTTAAAAAATATAACGCCATTCGTTTAAAATTATGATTCTATATCTTATTTGGGCAGGTCTGTTATTAAGAAAAGTATCAGTTAGTATGTTACTGTAATGCTGAATTTGTTCTAAAAAAATAGCAGTAGAGGATGAAAAGATGCTTGTGGTGAAGGAGGGCAAGTGCTTGAAGAGAATTAATGCAAAGTTTTTAATTCCTATTGCAACTGCGATTACTTCTATTATATTTATTTACCTTGGAATGACGAAATTTGGTTTCTGGCAGAATGGAAGAGGCCCCATGAGTGGATTCTATCCCATCTTAATTAGCGCGGCACTCTTACTCGTCAGCATTTTAGCATTTATACAAGCATTTCGAGAAGAAGCAGCTGTGTTTCCCAGAAAAAACTGGATGGTAGCATTAGCAGTGGTATTGATTCTAGCAGCGAGTTATCTAATTGGGATGATAGCTAGCATCCTTTTATATATCTTTATTTGGGTGCGATATGTTGAAAAATATTCGTGGCAAACCGCGATAAAGACCATGCTTGTTGTTGGTGGTATAATCTTTGGAATATTTGTGCTATGGTTAGGTGTTCAGTTGCCAAAAGGTCTGCTGTTTCAAGCGATATTAGGATAGGAGGGGGAGTAGCTTATGGAAA